>NZ_JAHCZC010000100.1:0-5219 GCF_018501135.1 Campylobacter sp. 2018MI13
TTTTGATAGTGAATGTGTGTTTTCAATTAATGAAAATGATTTCGCTGTTTTAGGCGAGAATTCTTTAGGTTTTGAAGAAAACTGCGTAAATTATCTAAATAAAATAAAAGATTTATTTAAAGAATTTGGACTTGATGATAGTGAGTTTTTAATAAGCAGTTCTTTAAGTTCTTATGAAGGAAAAAAGCTAAATGAAATTCTTGCTGAACTAGACTTATTGTTAATTAAAAATAAGACTAATTATTCTTTAAACAAATCAAATAATTCTGATAATATTATCTTAGGTAAAGAGCAATTTAGAACATTTATTTATAACGCTATGAATAATAATGATTTTTGTTTTGCTAGCCAAGAAGTTTTAGATACTGATAATAATGTATATCATAAAGAATTATATTTGAGATTAAAATATAAAAATGAATTAAAAAATGCTTCTTATTTTATGCCTATTGTAAATGAGCTTAATTTATCAAAAGAATTAGATATTTATGTATTAAGTAAGGCTTTAAGTGAAGAATTTAAATCAGGAATTTCTGTAAATATTTCAAATGATTTAATAAAAGCAGAAAATTATCAAAAATTAGAAAAAATATTCAAAACTAGAAAAAATGAAAAAGTTTATTTAGAACTTGCTATGAGTAAGGAATTAAATATTAGAAATCTTATTGAGTTTTCAAGATTTGCTAAGACTTATGATATAGCTTTAGGGCTTGACCATTTTACTTTAAACAAAGAAAACTTAAGTATTTTAAATGAATTAAATATTTCTTATATTAAAGTTCAGGCAAGAACATTGCTTGATTTATTAGAAGATGTTAATGCTAGTGGGGCTAAAAATGCTTTAGAAATTATCTTAAATTCAAAAGGAATAAAAATAATTGCAATAGGTATAGAAGATGAAGAAACTTATAACAAAATAAAAGAATTAAATATTAATTTAGTTCAAGGAAATTACACAAGTAAAGTTAAGGAAGAAATATGATAAATACAAAAACAGATGAATTGCTAGATTGTCTAGTTATTCTTACTAAGCTTTATAACAATCCTTATAGTGCCGAAGCACTTACGGCTGGGTTGCCTTATGATAAAAATTTAGGCGGTATAGAGCTATTTTCAAAAAATAATAAAAAATCTCTTTTTAGTAGAGCTGCAAAAAGAGCTGGTTTTGCTAGCACATTAGTGAAAAAAGATTTAAAAGATATTCCTAATTTAGTATTGCCTTGTATTTTAATGCTAAAAGACCAAAAAGCATGTATTTTACAAAGTTTTCAAGATAATGATAAATTAAGTATTATTTTTCCAGGATTTGATGGTGCAGCTACATTGGTTAGTAAAGCAGAAATTGAAGAAGAATATTTAGGCTATGCTTTTTATTTAAAAAGAGAATTTGTTATTAAAAATGAAATAAATAATCTTAAAAATAACCCTAATGAGCATTGGTTTTGGGATACGCTTAAAAAATCAAAATCAATTTATGTAGATGTTTTACTAGCTTCATTTATCATAAATTTATTTGTTTTAGCAGGTCCGCTTTTTACAATGAATGTTTATGATAGGGTTGTGCCTAATAATGCAATTGAGACTTTATGGGTTTTAGCTTTAGGAGTATTTGTTGTTTATACAATTGATATGATTATTAAATTAGTTAGAGCTTATTTTTTAGAAATAGCTTCAAAAAAGAGCGATATTATTATGAGCTCATTAATTTATGAAAGAGTGTTGGATATTAAATTAAGTTCTAGACCTGCTAGTGTTGGTTCTTTTGCACAAAATCTAAAAGAATTTGATACGCTTAAAAGTTTTTTTGCAAATGCTAGTATTGCTGCTATTGTGGATTTGCCATTTTGTATAATATTTTTAGCAACAATTTATTTTCTAGCAGGACATTTAGTAGTAGTTCCTGTTATTGTTATGATACTTATTTTAATTTATACATTTAGTATTAGAAAACCTTTACAGACTTCAATAGAAAGCACATATCAAGCAAGTGCATTTAAAAATGGTGTTTTAATTGAGAGTTTAAATACACTTGAGACAATTAAGACTTTAGGTGCAGCATCTTCTTCTCAATGGATATACGAAGAAGCAACAGGAGAAATTGCTAATAAAAGTATAAAAAATAAATTATTATCTAGTTCTATTCCTATGGTTACAGGGTTTTTAGTTCAATTTAACACTATTGCTATTGTTGTATTGGGTGTTTATATGATTAAGGATATGGAGCTTAGTATGGGTGGTCTTGTTGCTAGTGTGATTTTAAGTTCTCGTGCAATATCTCCTATGGGTCAGGTAGCTTCTCTTATATCAAATTACGAGCAGACTAAAACAGCTTATAAGAGCCTTAATGATATTATGAATATGCCAGTAGAGCGTGAAAATGGCAAAAAATTCGTAAGAAGAAATAATTTCTTAGGTGGTATTGAGTTTAAAAATGTTTCATTTGCTTATCCAGAAGCTAAAAAAGAATCTTTAAGTGATGTTAGTTTTAAGATTAATGCTGGAGAAAAAGTTGCAATTATTGGTAAAAATGGTAGTGGAAAAACAACTATAGAAAAATTAATTATGGGACTTTATGAGCCAAGTAAAGGCAGTATTCATGTAGATGGTATTGATATTGAGCAAATTGACCCAGTGGATTTAAGAGAGCATATTGGCTATGTTTCTCAAGATATTATGCTATTTAAAGGCACTTTAAGAGAAAATATAGTTTATAAAGCACCTTATGCAAGTGATGAAGAAATTATAAAAGCTGCAAATATTTCTTGCGTTAGTGAATTTGTAAATTCTCACCCACTTGGATTTGATATGCCTGTTTATGAGCGTGGAGAAGGTATAAGTGGGGGTCAAAGACAAGCTATTGCAATATCAAGAGCGTTTATAACAAATACACCTATTATGCTATTAGATGAGCCAACAAATCAAATAGATACTCAAACAGAAGCAAAAGTTATAAATAATTTAAAAGAAGCTTGCAAAGATAAAACATTAATAGTAATTACTCATAAACAATCACTTCTTAGTCTAGTTGATAGAATAATTGTAATTGATAATGCTAAGGTAGTTTTAGATGGAAGTAAAGAAGAAGTTTTAGCAAAGTTAGGAGCTAGTAAATGAAAAACTATACAAAAGATGATTTAGATTTTATGAATAGCTTATCACAAGCTGTATTATCAAAAAGCTCTCAAAAAACAAAAACTATGCTTTATATAATTATTACTTGTGTAATTGGTTTGATTGCTTGGATGAGCGTAGCAGAGATTGATGAGATTACAAGGGGGCAGGGCAAGGTAGTGCCTAGTGGTCAAAATCAAGTAGTTCAAAACCTAGAAGGTGGTATAGTTCAAGAATTATTAGTAAGAGAAGGCGATGTTGTAAAAAAAGGTCAAGTATTGCTTAAGATTGATAATAAAAGTTTTGAGAGTTCTTTAGGCGAGAGTGAAGTAAAAATTAGTGAGCTTTTGGCTAAAAAAATTAGGCTTTTTGCTCAAGCAAATAGTAAAGAATTTGATATTAGTATTTTAAGCGAAGATGAAGTAAATAAAATTTTCCCACAGACTTTAAAAAACGAACAAAGTTTATATGAGAGTAATATAGAGCAATTAAAAGAAAAAATTTCTCAAAAAGAAAGCGAAATAAAGGAACTAAAATCAAAAATCAACCATTTAAGCACGAGTTATAATTTAGTATCTAAACAAAATGATTTGACTTATAGTCTTTATAAAAAAGGTAGTGTGAGTGAAGTTGAATATTTACAAATTAGCAGACAATTAAATGATATTAGGGGTGAATTATCTCAAGCAAGATTATCGCTACCTAAATTAGAAGCTACATTAAATGAAATAAGATTAGGTTTTATTAATGATTCTAAAAAAGAACTAAATGAAACAAATGCTGAAATTGCTAGAATTAATAAAAGTCAAATAGGTCTTGATGATAGGGTTGATAGAACCTTAGTAAAAAGCCCTGTAAATGGTATAGTTTCAAAGCTTAATGTTCATACTGTTTCAGGAGTAATCAAGCCAGGTGAAAATATAGCTGAAATAGTTCCACTTGATGATAGATTGATTGCTGAAGTTAAGGTTAAACCTGCTGATGTGGCATTTTTAAGAGAAGGTTTAAGAGCTATTATTAAGGTAAGTGCTTATGATTTTAGTATTTATGGCGGACTTGAAGGACAAGTTATGCAAATTAGTGCCGATACAGAAACCAATGATAAAGGAGAGAGTTTTTATTTAGTAAAAATCGTAACAGAAAAAAATCATCTAGGAACAGATGAGCACCCACTAAATATCAAAGTGGGTATGATAGTAAATGCTGATATTGTTACTGGTAAAAAGACTATATTAGATTATTTATTAAAACCAATATTTAAAACCAAACAAAATGCTTTAAGGGAAAGATAATGCAAATAATTATAAATGTAGAAGATAAAGAGCTAAGAACTTATTTAGAAGAAATATTGAATGATTTTAATGTATATTCAACAAATTATTTAGATGTAATAATAGCTAAATACAAAGATGCTAATGTTATAATTTGCGATAATATTGATAGTATAAAAGAATTATCAAAATATAATTTTAAATGTCTAGCTATATCAAAAAATCCAAATTTTATAGAATCTCAAGCGTTTTTAAATGGCAATGCTAAAGGGTATGCAAACGCAAGAATGCAAAAAATTCACTTTATAGATGCAATTAATTGTATTAGTAATGGCGGTATATGGTTATTGCCTGATATTATTAGTAATATGATAAGTCTTATTAATCAAAGCTATAAACAAGATAATAATGATTTATATGAATTATTAACTGATAGAGAAAAAGTAGTTGCAAATTATATAAAAGATGGATTAAACAACGCACAAATTGCTAATATTTTGCAACTTAGCGAAAGAACTATAAAGGCTATAACTTCAACTATTTATCAAAAAGTAGGGGTTAAGAATAGAATTCAATTCGTAATGGCTTTAAAAAATATTGATAAATAAATATAAAGTCCTATTTTAAATTCTTGTTTAAAATAGGATTAAAATTGTATTCTTTTAGTTAATATTTTTAATTAATAATTATTATTACTTAAGTTTTATTTAACTTTGTTTATTTATACTACGCCTTTTTAAATTATTACAAAAAAGGATTTAAATGAAACTATCACAAAAAATTTCCATATATCTTACCGCAGTTTTAATAATTGCATCAGTAATTTTAACTTCATAC
>NZ_JAHCZC010000101.1:0-4910 GCF_018501135.1 Campylobacter sp. 2018MI13
GTGAGTATTTTAATGAAGCTTTGAGCTTTGATACTTCAAAAGTAACTAATATGAGCCATATGTTTGAAAATTGCTTTGATTTTAATCAACCATTAAATTTCAATACTTCAAATGTCGTTGATATGAGTAGTATGTTTGAATGGTGCGAGAATTTCGATGAAGTTTTAAATTTCAATACTTCAAAAGTTACAAATATGAGCTCAATGTTTCTGGGTTGTTCTAACTTTAATCAGCCATTAAGCTTTGATACTTCAAAAGTTACAAATATGAGCTTTATGTTTAATAATTGTTTTAGTTTTAATCAAGCTTTGAATTTTGATACTTCCAAAGTTGAAACTATGAGTTATATGTTCAGTGGTTGCCATAGCTTTAATCAGCTATTAAACTTTGATACTTCAAATGTGATTGATATGAGTTGTATGTTTAGTGGCTGTAGCTACTTCAATCAGCCATTAAGCTTTGATACTTCTAATGTGCAAAATATAAGTGGTATATTTAAAGGTTGTTCTAGTTTTAATCAGCCATTAAGCTTTGATACTTCAAATGTGATTGATATGAGTGCTATGTTTAGTAATTGTGAATATTTTAATGAAGCCTTAAGCTTTGATACTTCAAGTGTAACTAATATGAGCCATATGTTTGAAAATTGCTTTGACTTTAATCAACTATTAAACTTTGATACTTCAAATGTGATTGATATGAGTGCTATGTTTTATGGTTGTTCTAGTTTTAATCAAGCATTAAACTTCGATACTTTAAAAGTTGAAAATATGACTCATATGTTTGCAGCTTGTGAAAATTTTAACCAAACTTTAAATTTTAATACTGCAAAAGTTACAAATATGAGTTATATGTTTTTTGATTGTAAGAATTTTAATCAACCGCTAAATTTTGACACTTCAAATGTAGAAAATATGGGTAAAATGTTTAAGGGTTGTTCTAGTTTTAATCAAGCATTAGTCTTTGACACTTCAAATGTAGAAAATATGGGTGAAATGTTTTCTAAATGTTCTAGTTTTAATCAGTTTTTAGATTTTAATATTATAAAAGTTAAAAATTTAATGAGTATGTTTTATAAATGTGATAATTTAAAAGAAAAGCCTAAATTTTATACAGATTTCATAGAAAAACATAAAAAATTTAAGAATTTGAAATAGGAATTTCAAATTCTTATTTTTTAATTATCCTTGTAATATCATTACTATTATTATTTAATATGATTTTCTTTTCTTAATCGTATAATTTATATAAAAATAAATTAAAATCGTAGATATTAAAGCAATAGCAAGAGTTAAAGTGCTATTGTGAATATCTCCTAATTTTAAAAAGCAAAATTTAAAAAACGCATTTAGAATACTAAATAAGGTAAAATAAAATAAAAAGCCTAAATCTTTCTCGCCTTTATAAAAATTAATAATATTTTTACAATAGATTTTAGTCGCAGATATACTAAAATAACTCCATATCATAAGCAACAAAAAACCTAACAAAAAACCTCGAGCATAAGCATCATCGTCATCTATAAAAAACCATGGCAATAAGTATCTTAATGGTATTAAAGTAAGTATAAAAGTATCCATATATAACATTAAAAAAGACCAAGAAATTACATACAATAAAACAATAAATATCAAAACTTTAAAGCAAGTTGCAACAAAAACTTTTATTAATTTATTATATATCCATTCTATCACATTAGCCCTTATAAAATATGCAAATTAATATAGTGAAATTATAAGAATTTAAATCTTAAAACTCAAAATATAAAGCACAAAATTACTAGATACTTTTAATTATTTTAGATTAATTTAAAAAATTGATAAATCTAAAGCTTTAGATAAACCCTCTAATATCCTAACACCACCTATTGAATTACCCTTGCTATCAAGTGCTGGCCCATAAACCCCTATACCAAATTCTCTAGGGACAAGCGATACCATACCACCGCCCACACCACTTTTACATGGAAGTCCTACCCTTACAGCTATTTCTCCCGATAAATCGTAAGTTCCACAAGTTAGCATTAAACTCTTAATCGTTCTAGCTATTTTTTTACTAACTATTTGCTTACCATCTTTAAGCCCATCATTAGCTAAAAATAATCCTAATTTAGCTAGGCTTTTTGTGTTAGCTAGTATTGAGCATTGTTTAAAATAAACTTCTAAAGCCACCTCAACATCATCACTAATAATCCCATCATTTTTCATAAAATACGCTAAGGCTCTATTTTTATTGCCTGTTTTATTTTCGCTTTCGTATATTTTAGTGCTTAATGACGCTTCATTATCATCAGTAATCAAACGAAAAAACTCAAGCACTCTATTAAATCTCTCTTCAGCATTTTTGCCTTTAATCATAGAAGCAACTGCAATAGCACCTGCGTTTATCATTGGATTAAATGGCTTTTTATTGTTTGATGTTTCAAGTTTCATAATTGAATTAAAGGCATCTCCTGTAGGCTCAACACCTACTTTTGAGAATACATACTCATAGTCATTATCTAATAAAGCTAACATTAAAGTAACTATTTTAGAAACACTTTGAATACTAAACCTTAGCTCACTATCACCCGAGCAAAAAACATTATAATCCTTATCAATCACGCAAACTCCCAAAGCGTCTAATTTAGCCTTGCTAAGCTCTGGGATATAATTTGCCAATCTTCCTAATTTTGTATATTTAATATTATCTTTTACTAATCTATCTAACAACTCTTGCATATTTAAATCCTATAATTAAAATATAATTTTATAATTATTATAATATATCAAATTAAGGGGCAAAATTGCTTGATAGCATAAAATCATTTTTTATAAATCCTGATTTATTTATTAGACATTTAGCACTTAGCATTACTTTATTTGTAATTATTGTAATATATGGTTGCTTTATAATGTTTTTAAGAATTTTAGCAAATGATAAAGAGTATATAAATCAAGAAGCAAATGAAAAAATCAATCAAATAAAATCAACAAGCAAAATCAGTATAAATGCGACTTTTATGAAAAATAATTTTACAATATATTATGAATATTCAAAGATTTTTTGTAATTTCATCAAATTTTTATTTTTAATATTACTCACCTACATAGGTTTAGATTATTTTTATTATGCAAAATATGTTTATTCATATACTAGATATTGGAATTTACACGGGAGTTTTTTGGCATATTTTTTACCATTTTTAGCTTATTGCTTTACTATTTTATTAACTTCAAATATAAGAAAAAAACTTAAATTTATTAAAGAAAATAATTTTTTTATAATAGAAGATGAGAGTAAATTTTTTATAGATGTGTTAGTTGTTGTCAAACAAAACATAGCACAAGATAATAATTTTTATAAAGCTAGAATTGAAATTGATAAAAATGATATTTTGTTTAAATACAAAAGCTTTCAGCCTATTTTTAGCACTAGTGTAGCATTTTATACAGATAAAGTCATACAAGCTAACGAGCAAAATAAAGATATGTTAATAAAATTCATCTTAGGAATTTCAAAAAATACTTTTAGAGTAGCTACAAATCTAATAATCTATATTATGCAAGATTTTAAAATATATACTATTTATCAAACCAAAAATATGGTATTTTCAGTTCCATATAATGATCAAAAAGCAAAATTTAGCTTAAAAGTATTTTTTAGAAAAAACATTAACGAAACTTTAGAATACATTGTAGATAAAAATAAGCATTATGAATTAGATAAAGACTATATAAAAAAGCAACAAAACAAATAGTTTTACCACGCAATCAGCTCTAATGCTTTTAAATCCATTGAAATATACTTCCTTTATTTTTATTTTCATTTTTATTGATTAATTCTTCTAATTTTTCTAAATCGCTTTTATTAAATTTATTAAAGGAAAGCTCATAAGATTTATAAAAAATCTTAAATCTTTTTTGCTTTAAAAAAATTCTTATAGTATTTTTAAAATTTGTTTTAAAAAAATAATATTCCTTAATATCATCATATTTTATTTTGCTAACTCCTAAGCCTTTTACAAACACCAAGCAATCTTCATAGCAAATCACTCTTTTAACACCACAAAATATAATTAAAGTGCATAATATAATTACTACGCCGATTATTTTATAAATAATTAATTCATCTTTTAAAAAGCTTACAATACTAATAAATGAAAGCAGCATTAAAAATCCAAAAGTTATATGAACTAAATCAAATCTTTTTGGATTAATCACATAAATCGCATTGCTTGTATCAACTTCTCTTAATATATAAATTACAAGGATATAAATAGCGATAAAAATTATAAAATATAGCCAATTTTCTACTACAAAAATAAGCGAAATTAAACTAAATAAAACAATAGCAAAAAATTTTGATTTATCATAAAAATACTTCATTGATAAAACAAAATAATGAACAAACATATAAACAAACATTAAAAACAAATAATTTTCAATAAAACAAGATTTAATTGCAAGATATATAAAAACAGCATTTATAAGAGTTAAAGCAAATATAATTATGAATTTTAAAATTTCTTTAATCATTTAATATTTTTTATCTAATAATGTGTATTTTATTTGTTTATCTTGATTATAAATATCTAAGATTTCTTTTAATAAATAAATCACTTCTTCTTCGCTAAGTAAATTATTACCCGCAATATCTATGATTACAAATATAGCAGTATCAGTTGATAAACGCTTTTTATGCACAAGAAGTATTTTAATAATATCTGTTTTATATTTTAAAATCCAAAATATTCTATTTGAATTTAAATCACAATCAATAAAAAAGCAATCAAGCTCTTTATTAAATAGTATTGTTTTTGTGTTGAATATGGTATCTTGTATATTATATTTAGCAAGTGCTTCATTTATTTTATATTTTTCATAAATTTCGTTATCAATTTGTATAGTTTTAAAATCTACTCTAAGCTG
>NZ_JAHCZC010000102.1:0-4734 GCF_018501135.1 Campylobacter sp. 2018MI13
TAGAAGTGCTTAAATTAAGCAATATTTTTATTTATTATATATGCCTTGAATCTTTATTATCAATTATTTTGTTTAGAGGTATTGTGTGAGATTAAAATTTGTAATTTTTGTAATATTGTCATTTTTTATAATGCTACTTTCTAGGGTATATTGGCTTAGTATTTATAGCAATGATTATTATGAAGAACTAGCACAAAAGAATTCAACCAAAGAAGAATTAATTCCGCCTATTAGAGGGATAATATTAGATAGAAATAATACCCCATTAGCTGTTAATCAGCTCGGATTTTCAATATCTTTAAAACCACATTTAAGTAGTAATTTATTAGATGTAACAACTAATAAAATTCTAAAATGCTTTAGTGATTTAGATATTGATAAAATTATTAAAATATATAAAAGAGAAAATAGCTATTACAATCAAGATGAAATAGAAATTATAGATTTTATAGAGTATGAGAAGATAAATCCTTGTTATTTTGAGCTGAATTTAGATGATAATATATTAATAAAACCAAGTGTTAAAAGACTATATCCATTTAATTCTTTAGCAAGTCATATAATAGGCTATGTGGCAAGGGCAAATGCTGAAGATATGGTAAATAATGATGTTGTAAAAGTTACAAAAAAAATTGGAAAAACAGGCATAGAAAAATATTATGATGATATATTACAAGGCACGCCTGGTAAAAAAGTTACAAAAGTAAATTCCATCAATCAAGAAGTAGAAGAAATTGAGTTTAAAAAACCAATTATGGAAAATGATATAAAACTCACTATTGATATAAGAATGCAGCAATACTTAGATGAATTGTTTAAAAATATTAGTGGTTCAGCAGTTGTTTTAAATATTGAAGATGGCTCAATTGTTGCAGCAGGTTCTTATCCAGAGTATGATTTAAATCCTTTTGTTACTGGAATTTCACAAAACGAATGGGATATGATGATACAAGATTTAGACCACCCATTTACAAATAAGATTATAAATGGTCGTTATCCACCAGGTTCGGTTGTCAAAATGGGCGTAGGCTTATCGTTTTTGCAAAGTGGTAAAATAGATACTAATACTACTTTTACTTGTTCTGGTTCTTTTGATTTTGGTGGTAGAAAATTTAGATGCCATAATGTATATGGGCATGGGGTTATGGATTTAAGAACTGCTATTAGGTCAAGTTGTGATGATTATTTTTATAAAGGCAGTTTAAAAGTTGGAATAGCTGATATAAGTGCAAGTTTATATAAGCTTGGATTTGGTAGAAAAACAGATATTGATTTACCACTTGAGAGTGTTGGTATATTACCAAATAAAGTATGGAAAAGTTCAAGATATAATCAGCCTTGGTATCAAGGTGAAACTTTAATTACTAGCATAGGGCAAGGTAATTTCCTAGCAACTCCAATGCAAGTAGCAGTCTATACAGCAAAATTAGCTAGTGGATACGAAATAAAGCCACATTTTGTAGATGAAATAAATAAAGAAAAAGTTGAAATTGTTAAAAAAGATATTTTTACTCAAAGCGAACAACAAGATTTAAAATATATTAGAGCAGCTATGTATGATGTAGCAAATACACCTAAAGGCACAGGATATAAACCTTTATTGGAGAGTAAAATCACATTAGCAGCCAAAACAGGCACAGCACAAGTTGTAGGGATTTCTCAAAGTGAAAAAAAGCGTATGAAAGAAGAAAATATGGAATATTATACAAGAAGCCACGCTTGGATGAATGCTTATGGACCTTATGAAGAGCCAAAATATGCCGTGGTTGTTCTAGTTGAACATGGAATGCATGGAGGTGCTACTTCTGGGCCAATTGTTGCAAAAATATTTAATAAATTATTAGAATTAGGCTATATTGATGAGCAATATCAAAAGGGATTTAAAAAACATAAATGATATTTCAAATTCTAAATGTATTAAAGATAAATTATTATGATTAGCCTATTTTTTTGCAAGGATTTATATGTTTAGAGCATTTTATTTATCTAAAAAATGGTTTTTATGGTCTTGGGGCGGGAGTTTGCTTATTTTACTTGCAATTTTTTCTCAAACCTTACTTAATGTACAAATCAACAATTGGTATAAAGATTTTTATAATCTCTTACAAGCAGCACCACAAAATAGCACCTACGAGCAGTTTTTAAGTGGCTTGAGTGATTTTTTATTTATAGCTTTACCTTATATTTTAATAGCTACATTAACAGCGTTTTTTTCTAGGCATTTTGCTTTTGCTTGGAGAGAAGCTATTACATTTGCTTATCTTAAGGCTTGGCGTAAGAATAATGATTATATAGAAGGCTCATCACAGCGTATCCAAGAAGATATATATAGATTTGCAAAAATCGTTGAGAGCTTGGGTGTTGATATTATAAAGGCTTTTATGACCCTGATTGCCTTTTTGCCTATTTTATATACTTTAGGGGCTAATTTGGTTTTACCTATTTTTAATTTTCAATCAGGTTTAATTATGTGGGCTTTATTAACAAGCGTTGGTGGTCTTATTATATCTTGGTTTGTTGGAATTAAACTTCCTAATCTTGAATATAACAATCAAAAAGCCGAAGCTGCTTTTAGAAAAGAATTAGTTTATGCAGAAAATGATAGAACCAATCACGCATTACCAGAGCAAATGTTTGAGCTTTTTACAGGGCTTAAGTTTAATTACAAAAGATTGTTTTTGCACTATGGATATTTTGATGTTTGGCTATATTTATACGAGCAATTTATGGTGATTTTTGCTTATTTGATAGTAGGGCAAAATTTATTCTTAGGAATAATTGCCCTAGGTGTTTTAGTTCAAATCAATAATGCTTTTAGTAGTGTTCGCTCAAGTTTTAGTGTTCTTACTAAAAATTGGACAACTATTACAGAATTAAGAAGTATTCACAAGCGTTTAAAAGAATTTGAAGAGCATATTAATTTTAAAATTAATTCTTAATTTATGTTATTTTGAATTAATTTTATTTGTATAAACTAATGGCATTTTTTAATTTTTAATAAAGGTTATTAATGAATTTTTTACAAAATCAAGCTTTAAAATATACTTGCAATTTTCTTAACAAAGAGCTTAAGTCTAAGTTTAATTTTAAAAATGAAGTTAATTTAGAAAAATCTAAAGATGGTAAAAAGGTAATGCTATATATTCACGTTCCGTTTTGCCATACTTTTTGTCCTTATTGTAGCTTTCACAAATTTGCTTATGATGAAGAATTATGTAAAGAATATTTTAAAACTTTAAGAATTGAATTACAGCAATTTAAGGATTTAGGATACGATTTTAATACACTTTATGTTGGTGGCGGAACTACTTTAATCAATGAAGCAGAACTTATAAAAACACTTAGTTTATGTAAGGATTTATTTAGCATTGAAGAGATTTCTTGTGAGAGTGACCCAAATCATATAAAGCCTGAAGCTTTAAAAGACTTTAAAGGGCTTATTGATAGGCTTAGTTGTGGGGTGCAGAGTTTTGATGATGAGATTTTAAGAAAAGTTAATCGTTTAGAAAAGTTTGGAAATCAAAAAGAATTAGTAAAAAAATTAGAATTAGCTAATGGTATTTTGCCAACTTTTAGTATTGATTTGATTTTTAATTTTCCATCACAAACAAAACAAATGTTAATAAAAGATATTGAATTAGCTAAAAATATTGCTCCATCACAAATTACTTTATATCCACTGATGAAATCTAATCTTACTAAAGAAATAATTGCAGCTAAATTAGGCATAGATAAACAAGATAATGAATATGAATTTTATAAGATAATTTGCGAATACTTTAGTGATTATGAGCAAAATAACTCTTGGAGTTTTTCTAAGGATAGAACTAGTTTTAATGATGAATATGTAAGCACACATCACGAATACATTGGTGCTGGTAGTGGGGCTTTTTCTTTTACAAATAATAAGCTTTTAGTAAATGCTTTTAAATTAGATGATTATAAAGCTAAGGTTTTAGCTGGTAAAAATCAAAAATTAGCTCACATAGATTTTAGTCCTGAAGATAGAATTAATTATATTTTTCTAACAGAGTTTTTTAAGGATAATTTGAATATTAATAATTTTAATTCTAATTATAATTGTGATTTAGAAAAACACTTAGGGCTAAAACTAAAAGCAATGCAGACTATTGGAGCAATTAACATAAATAATGGTATTATTAATAATACTTTTTTTGGTAAATATCTAGCACTTACCTTGATGAAAGAATTTTATATAAATATGGATTTAGTAAGGGCTTATTTTAGAAAGGATTTATAATGAAAAAATATTTATTTTTACTAATAAGCTCAATGCTTTTTGCTAGAGAAAATCCATTTGTGCCTATTGTAAAAATCAATAATCCAAGTCCTATTGAAGAGATAAAGGAATTTAAAAAAACAGCTTTTAGTGTTCCAAGCGATGCTAGAATTTTAAATAAAATGAAACTTATTTATACAAATGTAGATGGGACATTGAAAGAATTTGAATTAGATATTAATGAGGCTCTTGATTGGCATAAGGTTTATATGCTACTTGACGCCCAAGAGCTTACAAACCAAGATAAAGAAGAAGCAAAAACTGAATTAAAAGAAGTTGATAAAATAAAACTTGCATTAAAAAATCAAGAAAATGCTAATGATGATAATTCTAATGTAGAGCAAAATACTACTAAAATTACTGAAGTTAAGAAAGAAGAAAATAAAGAAAATAAAATTAGTAAAACCACAGAATATACACCTTTATCATTAGAC
>NZ_JAHCZC010000103.1:0-4523 GCF_018501135.1 Campylobacter sp. 2018MI13
ACTAAATAACATCTAATAGATAAAAAAATAATTAATATTAAAATAAACCAATTAATATCAAGAAAGCTTATTTTAACATAATAATTGCAGTAATTATTAAGTTTATTTAAAAAATCTTTATCTAAAATATAATTAATCATAAAAGCGATAATTGCTATAGATAAATTCATTAACATCTTATCCAAAGCTACGCTTTCTTTAATTCTAAATTCTAAAAGCCAATCTTTAAATTTATCATTTGGTTGTTTTTCTTCTTTTACATCATCTTGTTTACCATTCAATAAAAAAGCTGTTATGTTATTTATTATTTTTTTCATTTTAAATCCTTTATTGATTTATTTTATTATAATATATTTATATAAAACAAAAAAAAGGTGGTATATTATGAATATAGCTTTAATCATAGCAGGTGGCATAGGTAGTAGGATGAAATCAGAAATCCCAAAACAATTCATTACGGTAAATGATAAACCTATAATTATATACACACTAGAAAAATTCGAAAAACATCCGGCTATAGATGAAATAATTGTAGTTACTCTTCAAGGATGGGAAAATATCTTATATAGTTATGCAAAAGAATTTAAAATAACTAAACTAAAACAAATTGTTTTAGGTGGAAAAGTTGGACAAGAATCTATATATAATGGAATTAAATACATAGCTAACCATTATAACGAAAATGACATTGTTTTGATACACGATTCTATAAGACCAAATGTGTCTAGCGATATAATATCAGATTGTATAAATGTAATAACAGAGCACGGTTCAGCAGTATCAGTAATACCATGCAATGAAGCAATGCTTGTATCAGACAATCTAAATTATGCTCACGAGCTTTATGATAGAAGTAAATTAAAAAGAACCCAGACACCACAAGGTGCTAAGCTTAAAACTTTAGTTGAATTACACAAAAAAGCAAAAGAGTTAAATATCACAGAATCAGTAGCTACTTGCACACTGATGATTGAGACTGGCCAAGATATATACTTCTCTATAGGGTCTGAAAAAAATATAAAAATTACAACAACAGATGATTTAGATATCTTTAAAGCACTTATTAGAGAATGAAATAATGTTTTACAATAATAGTACTTATCAAAATGATATAAAGTTAATAGTTAATAGTTTTGATTTTTCGTATTTAAAGAATAAGTCTGTTTTAGTAATTGGTGGTAATGGCTTAATAGGTTCAGCTATTATAGATGTATTATTTTTTTTAAATAAAGAACTTAACTACAATATTCAAATCAATACAATTATTAGAAGTTTAGAAAAATTTAATAAAAGATTCCAAAAGGTAATTAGAAATAGCATTCATATAGTCATTCAAGATATTAATAATAATTTTGATTACAATACAGATTGTGACTACATTATAAATCTTGCAAGCGAGTCTCAGCCTAATACATATACTGAAAATGCTTTACAAGTAATAAAAACAAATACTTTGGGATTGGAAAATATTTTAGCTAAAATTAATGCCAAAAAAACAAAGTTTTTACATACATCGTCTTTTGAAGTTTATGGTGATTTATTAGAAAATTGCAATATTACTGAAGACTACTATGGCTCATTAAATTTTAACAAAATAAGATCATCATATCCAATTTCAAAGCAATTGTCAGAAGTAATCTGTAGGTACTACTTTGAAGCCTTTAATATTAATATGGTAATTTTAAGATTAGGTTATATTTATGGAGCAACTTGTAATATTAACGGAAGTAAGGCAGATATTGATTTTTTAAAAAAATCACTAAAAGATAAAAACATTGAGTTAAAAAGTTCTGGTAAACAATTAAGATCATATTGTTATGTATTTGATGTAATAACTGCAATACTTTTAACTTTAAACAATGAAGGCTTCAATATTTACAATGTATCAAATAAAAAAAGCAACATAAGCCTAATGGATTTTGCCGAAGAACTAGCTAGGCTATCAAATAAAAATATAATTTTGACAAATAAAGATAAAAATGAGTTGCACAAATATTCAATAATTGATTCTAGTAAAATTTATTCTATTGGTTGGAAACCTTTATTTGATTATAAACAAGGTATAAAACACACATATGATATTTTAAAGGAAAGCAATAATGCATAATATACTTAAACAAGAAGTTTTTGAAGCAAATATCAAATTAGTTCAAGAAAAATTAGTTATATTAACTTGGGGAAATGCAAGCGGTAAATCTGAAGATGGTATTATAGCTATAAAACCAAGTGGAGTTGATTACTCTAAAATGCAACCAAATGATATGGTTTTATTAGACAATAATGGAAATATCATAGAAAATAATAGTTTAAAACCTTCGAGTGATACAAAAACGCATATTGCATTATATAATGCTTTTCCACAAATCAAATCAATTATTCATACACATTCTACATATGCAACCGCTTTTGCACAAGCAGGTATTAGTATAAAGCCACTAGGAACTACTCATGCAGATTATTTTTATGGCAAAGTACCTGTCACAAGAAAACTAACTGCTTTAGAAACCAATGAAGACTACGAACTTAATACCGGCAAGGTCATAATTGAAACTATTAAAAAATATAATTACAACATATTAGAAATACCAGCAATACTTGTAAAACAACATGGGGTATTTGTTTGGGGAGATAGTGTTGAAAAAGCCGTTGAAAATGCTATAGTACTAGAGCAAATTGCCTATTTAAATTATCTAACACTTACATTAAACGACACACCTTCAATAATTCCACAATATACACTAGATAAGCACTTCCTAAGAAAACATGGAAAAAATGCATATTATGGACAAAAGTAAAGATACCTATTAAACAATAGGTATACCCGTATCTTCTCCTAAATGAAAGTCATGATAGCCTAGATGGTTTTTAATCTTAATAATATCACTGTATGGTATAATCACATTATATTTAATAAGCTTGTTTGGCATAGTAGGTTTTAGAATATCTTCTAATAACCATAAATTGTTTTTTTGAATTTGCGATAATCCTTGGGTATTAATTCCTTTTGTAGCTAATTCATAAAAATACAACCTAATCAATCCTGCCATGCAATCAGACAGCCATATTATTGGCTCTTGCTTAGAATTAACAAAACTTACATCAAAATCTTTATTATTTTCACGCTTATTGTAAAGATCCCATCTATCTTTTTGACTTAATCCATTCTTATCTTTTTTATAAAATGAATCTTCGCTGTCAAATATATGGGTGCTATTCCTATTCTGTATCATTAACGAATAATAAAAATCATAGTAAGACTCAATAGCAGTATTTTTATCATTGTCCACAAATATTAAAGACTTTGCATTACCATAATCTAGTACGTTAAAGTCATTTGATAAAGCATTTTTAAGCATGTCATCATCTGTTATACTTATTAGCTCATCATAAAACTCTCTACCTTGCGTTATATTTGGAAAATTATATTTTTCTAAAATTAAAGTAAATTCTTTCTGTTTTCTAACAAATAACTTATACAACTCATCCTTAATCTCAAAAAAATTCCCATACTCATGTTCTGATAATTTTAGTGATTCTATAATATCAACTAATGCATAATAAACTGGGTTATATATACCGTAAGCAATTTGGTTAAAATTTATACGAATGAAATCTAAAATATCCTTTAATTTTTTAGAATCCAATGAATCATAAAATCCAATTTTACTTTTTCCTTTAAGCTGTGAAAATTTAATCTCATCACCTTGTATTTTAAGTTTTTGTTTTAACTTTTTAATTTTCGAGTCTAGTAAAACTTTATCATCTATAGCGCTAATTCCTAATCCAAAAATTGTAAAATAATAATTACCTTTTACATTAAATTTGCCATCCATAAATTTGATTTTTCTATTATTCCCACTTTCATCATAGTAAAAAGTATAATTCATTTAAACCCCCTTTTTTTTAATTTTAATATCAAAAAAGTATTATAATATAAAATACTTAATATACTAACTTGGAACTATTGAATTTCTTCTTGCTGTTTTTTGCAATGAAAACAAGCATAAAAATAAAATAATATAATAAATTGTATTTATACTTTGCATTATTTGATCTTTAGCAACTGATTTTTGGATTCGAACGATACTACTATTTTCAACATCCTTATAAACACCTTTTAAAATATCTTCTTTAATAATATCCTTATGTTCTAATAAAACTTGTTTAGGATTTTTATTATTTAAACCATTTGATTTTTGCTGAATATTATATATATTATTTATGTTACCTAGATATAGAATTTCGCTTGTTTGAATATTTCTTCCTATAAACAAAGAGTACAACTCATTTGTTTCATCATTATTTAAATCATGTATTGATTTTATTAAATAAAAATTTTTTACATCATCAGAAATAATACCTAAAAAAGGAGCTGCTATGCTTGGTTGGTAAATAAAGCACAAAGTACCCAAAGAACCTATAACTATTAAGCTATTAAGTTTTAAATTCATCATAAAAATTATGAGAAAAATAAATAAAATACAATATAGTGCTAAGTCTATTAATAAAACAAATTTTGAATT
>NZ_JAHCZC010000104.1:0-4296 GCF_018501135.1 Campylobacter sp. 2018MI13
AAAAAAATAAATTTAGACATTTATTTAATTTTAAAAAAATTAAAAATATTTTAAATTTTTAAAAATTAAAAAGTTTATAAAAATTTTTTTTTAAATATTTTTTTAATAAAAATAAATTTTAATTAAAATTTAAAAAAAAATTTAAAAAATTTGAAAAAAATAAAAAAAAAAAAAAAAAAAAAAAAAAAAAAAACAATAAATTATTTATAAAGATTAAGATTATTTTAATTTTAATCAATCTACAATAGGAAAATGTATTTTTGTTTTACAAAAAGATAAAAATCATTTAAAAATAATTTTAAGGAGTAAATCATGAATAATGATTTAAGAGGAAATGCCACAGGTATGACCTATGTCATATTCTTAATCGGTATTTTATTTCTTTCTTTTACTGCACCTTGGCAAAAATTATCTAACTTTGACCCAGCTACAGGTGCTTTTATGCGTTGCTTGATAGGAACTATCTGCCTTATTCCTTTTGCAATTATGGAAGCAAAAAAAATTGGTAAGCTTACCAAAAAAGGCGTATGGCTATCTATTTTAGCTGGACTTGTATTAGGGATTGACTTTACTGCGTGGAATTATTCAATATTCTTTGTAGGTTCAGGAATTGCTTCAATTCTTTTAAATATTCAAGTAATTATGTTGCCAGCTTTAGCATTCATTACAGATAGAGAAAGAATTCCATTTAGCTATTATTTCATAGCACCTATAATGCTTGCTGGTGTTATTTTAGCTGGTGGTGCTTTAGAAAATGGTATAGTTGATCCAAATGGCCCTCAAGAAGTATTTGGTACTGGTATTATGGCAGTTGGAACAATTTGCGGTCTTACTTCAGGATTTTGCTATGGAATTTACTTATTCGCTAGCAGAAGAGCAGGAAGAATTGGAAACGGACAAGTTGTTCAACCTATCTTAATCTCAAGTGCTGCTCAGCTTGTAGCTCCTGTTGTATGGGCGTTCTTAATCACAGGAAATGGTTTCATATTTGACCAAGGTGTTATGGTTGATACTGCTGCTGGTATTAAATCAATGCACTTACCACAAGCTGCTATAGAAAGCGTTACAAGTCCATTTGGTAATGTGGCTTTAGGTGATCCTATCACTGGAATGAACTGGTTATGGATGATAGTTTTAGGAACTGCAGGTCAAGCTGCTGCTTGGACATTTGCTCAACATGGTTCAGTTAAACTAAACCCTACTTTAGGTGCTGGATTATTAATCTTAAGTCCAATAGCTACTGTTGCTTTAATAGGACCTCTTATGTTTGGCGAAAGCTCATCATTATTACAAAAAGTTGGTGTTGTGATTGCACTTCTTGCTGTTGCTTACCAAAACGGCTTAATTACTGCTTTAATGAATAAAATTAGAGGCAAGTAAATATTTAATCTTCCTAAATTATTAGGAAGATTACTTACAATCTTTACTTATACTATTATCGTAACTACAAGCTATATTTATATAAGCTTTTTTATTGTCCCCGCTAAGCTCTTTTGCCTCATCTAAAAATAATTTTGCACTAAAATATTTTATAGCGTTATTATTTATTATTGTATTAATCTTGCAACCATCATTTAATAATTCACATTTTGTATAAGCATAATTTCCTAAAGCACAAACCATAGGCTCATCATCATTACAAGCTCTTGCATAATATTCATAAGCTTTTTTGAAATTCTTTTGCTCTAATGCTTTTTTAGCAATTTTAGTATCATTTGAATTTGAATTAGAACTAGCTGCATTTAAGGCTGATTTACCAACACTATAAATAACTTTAATAGGAATTGTAATTGCAAAAACAACAACAGAAGTTGCGACAGAAGCCACACCACTTATTAAAGAACTACATCCTAAAAATATAAATAATATAAAACTAAAAATTATTTTCATATTAATCCTTTAATAAAAAACGCTAATATTAGCAAATGAAAGTTTTAAAATCGCCTTGTTTTGATAGTTTTGAAGTAAAGGGTTCTAAATTCTTATGCTATTTTGAACCACTTAATATTAACGAAAATGTTCGCACTAGACAAGAAGAATTAAGAGCCGAGCATTTTAAATGCGTTCATGTAGTCTATGCTAGTAGAGTATTAAATGAATTTGGGCAAATTGTAGAAAATCAAAGTGATGATGGAGAACCTAAAGGAAGTAGTGGAGCACCTGCTCTTAATGTATTAAGAGGAGCTAATATTGTAAATGCAGCTTGTTATATAGTAAGATATTTTGGTGGAACATTATTAGGAGTTGGCGGGCTTGTAAGAGCATATTCAAACGCAGTTAATTTAGGAATTTCAAAAGCTAATGAGCTAAATCTACTTTCTAACTATATAAAAAAAGAATCATATTATATAGAACTTGAATATAGCCAAATAAATAAATTAAGTTATATTTTAGATAAACTAAATATCGTTTATTCTAAAGATTTTGGAGCAAATGTTGTATTTTATTTAAAACTTAGCACAGATGAATTAGAAGAATTAGAAAAAGAATTGATAGATTTAAGATTAATTTTAAATAAATTATAAGGATATAAAATGAAAAAATATATGATGATTGTTAGCCTATTATTTTTAAGTGCTTGTAAAAACGAAGATATACAAAAAAGTGTCAAAAATTGCTTAAACGAACTTTCAAATCAACCAAGTGAAGCTGTTTTTGATAAATGTTTTTATTATGAAAATGAATTTCAAAGACAATTAAGTATTAATTTTGAAAATGTATTACCTAAATTATTTAATAATTATGGTGGAATTGCAGAAATTAAAGTAGATATATTAAATAGTTCTAATAATAGTGCTGAAGTGCAAATTATTACTAAATTTAATAATGGTTTTGTTAAAAATGAAAAGAGAAAAATGGTAAAAATTGATAATTTATGGAAAATGTCAGCAGATATTATAAAATAAAAGGCTTGATAATCAAGCCTTTAAATTATTTTACACAACAACTTGTTGCACCTGTATTTTTTAGCATCCAAATTGATTTTTCATAACTAGCAATTTGCTCTTGAGCATAAGCTGCAGTAGTTGTATCTCCTGCTTCTTCAGCAAATTTATTTAACTTTTTAAACTCAGCTAATAAGTATTCATAATCAGCTAATATAAGTCCAACTAATTCAGTAGCTTCAAAGCAAGTTTTATCAGTTCTTGGAGCTTTTGAAGTTTCCATTAATTCTTTTGGGCAAACTATAGCTTTATGTCCTAATTGTAATAATCTTTCAGCACAATCATCAAACATTTCAGCCATTTTTTCATATGCTTCTTCAGTATATGAATGAAGTGCAAAGAATTGTAATCCTTTTACATTCCAATGGTAGTTATGAAACTTTAAAAATAATGCGTGTGCATCAGCTTGTAATTGTAATAATTGTTTTTCTAATGACATTCTGTCTCCTTTAATTGAGTTTGTATTGCATTATAACAAAAATAGATTAATTAATTTTTATTACTTAATAATTTTTATTATTTAAATTAAAAATATTTTTCATTTTCACTAGTATTATTTAACTATAAATTGATATTCTTAACAAATTTATAAAAAAAGGAGAAATATGAAAAAATCATTATTAGCACTTAGTGCAGTAGCTGTTATGTTTATTGGTTGTGGAAACAAAATCAGTGATGAGCAGGTTAAAAATTTTGAAACTTCATTAAATAATTCTATTAAAAACGAAATTGAAAAATTAAAAGTTCTAACTGCTATGTTTGAAATTCCATCTAATGTAAATATTAGTGATTACAAATGTGAAAATAAAGGTGATTATGCAGAATGTAAGAGCAAAGGTATTGATGTTATTATAAATAATCAAAAAGTTTTAAGTGTTGAAGAAATAAAAATTGAAACAAATGGATTTTATACTGGAGATAAAAAAGGAAGTGTTAGTATAAAAGAATTAGCAACTAATACTCCTAAAGAAAGTTTTTATAAAAGCGAAATAAAATCAATTAAACTAGGTGAAATAGCTGTAGGATTTGCTAGTATGTTGGCTATTTCTGATAATAAATTAGGAATACTTCCAGAACTAGCAAAAGATGAATATTCTATCAACACAATTACTAAAACAAAAGATGTGGCAAATAATGGAAATGTTAAGGTTGAATTTAAATTAATCGGCAAACATAATAAAAACGAATTAGCTTTTGCAATAGATTTAAATGTATTAGATAAATTCTTTGAAATATGTGATAAATTAAATATTACTTATAATATTGATAATTATAAGATTGATAATGTAGATACACTTGATAAATACGATATGGATAATAAAGAATTTGCAGAATCTTTATTAATTAATTC
>NZ_JAHCZC010000105.1:0-4255 GCF_018501135.1 Campylobacter sp. 2018MI13
TTTAAGCACTAAGCTATTGCTATCAACTGTTGCTGAATGATCTTTTATAGTATCATCACCATTTACTTCTGTAATAACAAGTTTATCAAATACTGGAGCTACTGGCTTATCTTCAGGTTTAACTTCTGGAGTTACAACATCTTCAGTTTTATCTTCTTCAGGTTGTTTATTGTCTTCAGTGTTTTCAGGTTTATCTTCAGGTTTAACTTCTGTAGTTACAACATCTTCAGTTTTATCTTCTTCAGGTTGTTTATTGTCTTCAGTGTTTTCAGGTTTATCTTCAGGTTTAACTTCTGGAGTTACAACATCTTCAGTTTTATCTTCTTCAGGTTTATTTTCAGAAGCTGGAACTTCAATAATTGCTGGATTTACACTTGTATTGCCAACTTTATCAGTTGCACTAATTTCTACCTTATCACTAGCATTTGGAATAGTAATTACAAAATTACCATCTTTGTCAGCCGTCGCCTTATCTCCATTAGGAGTTGAAACTACCGCTTCTGGCTCTGTTTTACCTGATACTACTACATTTCCTTCTACAACTTCTACTTTAGTATCTGTTATTACAGGAGCTATATTATCTACACTAAATGAGCTATCTACACTATTATTACCATTCTCAACATGATATTTATATAATAATTCAGCATTTGATAAGTCAAAAGTATAGTTATAATCACCATTAGCATCAGCTGTAACTTTTACAGGGAAATGGATTTGAGCTACATTGTTACCATCTAATGTATAACCAATAACATTTATTGTTACTTCAGAATTAGGTGTAGCTCCACTACCTTTTATAGTAAATTCTGTTCCATTTGTTAATTTACCATCTACAATATTAGAATCTTTATCATATACATTTGCAGTTAAATTTAATGGTTTTTCTTCAGGTTTAACTTCAGGTTGAGTATTATCTTCAGTTTTATCTTCTTCAGGTTTAACTTCTGGAGTTACAACATCTTCAGTATTTTCAGGTTTTTCTTCAGGTTTAACTTCAGGTTGAGTATTATCTTCAGTTTTATCTTCTTCAGGTTGAGTATTGTTTCCTGTATTATTTTCTGGATTTTCAGGAACTACATTGTCATTAGCACCATTATTTCCTGGAATTGTAGGAATTTCGCCATTGTTAGCTTCTCCATTAATTTCAGGTGTTACTTGATTACCTTGTGCTAATAAATCATTAAGATTTGCAGCACCTAAGCCGTTGTTGTTAAAATTAGTAATAACATTATTATCAACTTCTCTTGATAATACATCTGCATAAACTGTGCTTTCGCTACCTGATTGGTCAAACACAACATCATTTAATGTTCCAGTAGCACCAGCAGCACCAGCTTCACCAGCAGCAGTTGCGTCTAATTCTATTTCTCCATTGTTATTTACTAAGTTATTGATTAAGTTATTGATTTTATCATCAATTGCAGCTTCATTTTCAAAGCTTTCACTTGTTAAAATACTATTATCAATCTTTGCAACATTATCTCCTACAATATGTAAAACTTTGCCACTGCTAAGTTCTATATCAACACTTGTATCTTTTCCGATTGTTCTAATAGTATCATTTAGTGATACTGCATCGCCTACATTTAGTGACTTCTCACCATTAACATTAATAGCTTTAACATCGCCTATTAATTTAATAATTTTTCCAGCTTCCGCCATAATATTTCTCCTTGTTGAATTTCAAAACAAGGTTAATTTAACGAAAATATATAAATTCTATTATTGCCCTTCAGTGCAAAAAATATAATTTTTACAAAAAAAGGCAAAAAAATGCATAAAATATTAATTACAAGCTTTAGTAAAACCTAATTCGCAAGCTTTTTGAAAGAATTTTTTTGATTTAGAAGAATCTGTTTTGATATATGTCTTATCATTATCTTTTAATCCATCTTCATACATATATCCAAGTCTAGAACAAGAATAACCATCGCCAATCTTACAAGATTTTTCATAGTTTTTTATAGCTTTTTCAAAATCATTATTATGTTCTTGTAATACCGCTAAGCTAGCACAAGAATCTTTATCATCTAATTCACATCCTTGCTCATAATACATTTGAGTTTTTTCTATATTGTTTAAATATCTATAAACATCTCCTATTGACTTGCAAGCTTTATAATTTTTATTATTACACTCTTTATCGCTTAAATCAGAAAAATTAGATATTTTATTATTAACAACTTGGGTAGTTAAATACCAATTTGACACCATCTGACAACCATAATCATCACCTAAACCACAAGCTCTTAAATAAAAATCAATTCCTTGATTAGGATTTAAATTATTAGCAAGTTCTATACAAGAATTAGCAATTCCACCATTGCAAGCTTTAAATAATTCGTCTTGTTTAAATTCTTTATATTCTTTTTTTTGTAAATAAGCATAATTATCACAAGCTTCATAAATATCATTCTTACAAGCATTATCTAATAAATCATTCGCTTTTTTTATATCCTTATTAACGCCAAGTCCTAGATAATACATTTTTCCAAGACTTCCACAAGCTTTTTTATTATTCAAATCACAAGATTTTTTATAATATTTATAAGCATAAGAATAAGAAATTCCAGTTCCTAATCCAAATTCATTCATCTCTCCTAATCTATAACAAGCATTAGAATTATCTTTATTACATTCTTGTTTAAAATTAGGATAAGCTTTTTTATATTCACCCTTTTCAAACAAACTTTCATTAGCACTTAAAGATACCAAAATACCTAAAGCTAATAATATTTTTCTCATACAATCTCCTTAAAAAATATCAAATAAATTAAAGTAAAAATAATATGTAAAAATCGTAAATATTGAAGAGATTAAAAGGGTTGCATTTAGGAGTATAGTTGAAAAATGATTAACGATTTATTAGCTGCAACCCTTTAAAACAAGGAATGGCGTATTATAACCACACAATTATTAAAATAATATTAAACTAAATAAAAATTTTATAAATATTTTATTTTTTATATTATTTATAAATTATTTTCTAAATCTATGCTAAATAAATCATAGTTTTTCCTATAATCTTTTGTAGAAATATTAAAAAACCCTAATAAAGAACTAAATAAATTATCTTGAGATAGTTTAAAATCAAGTTTATCTTTATTGTTATACTCATAATTAGTCCATAAAATAGCCGGAATTTGAATTTGCTCTTTTGGTGCTAAATAATATGGCATTCCGTGCAAATAAAACCCATTTTCTCCTAAACTTTCTCCGTGATCACTTAGATAAAATAAAGCTTTTTTATCAGCATTATCAGTCTTTAAAATTTCAATCAAACTAGCTACTATAAAATCAGTATAAAGCAAGGTGTTATCATAAGTGTTATATAAAGTATTTTCGCTACATTCTTGCAATTTATTTGTATTACAAGTTGGAGTAAATTTTTCAAATTCTTTTGGATATCTAAGATAATAACTTGGCCCATGAGAACCTTGCAAATGCACTATTATTAATGTATTTTTATCTTTTTTACTTTTTAATATATTCTTAGTTTCATCAACTAACCATCCATCATAATCTTTACTTTTAATAATAGAATTAATGTCATTACAAACATTTTGACAACCTCCAGAATTATTATCTATCCAACGCACATCAATAAAACGATTTAAAAGATTTAAAACATTCTCATAATTTTCACCTTTTTTAAAATCCACCCTATCATGCAATGAAAACATGCAAGGTAAAGATTGAGCAGTGGCAGTCCCGCAAGATGTAAAATTACTAAAATAATTAATATTTAAATTCTTAGTATAAAAATTAGTATCGTTTTTAGCATATCCGCCTAAAGAATAATTTTTTGCCCTTGCAGTTTCTCCTACTACTAAAATAAAAGTTTTACTCTCATTATCATCTTGAATAGAAGCATCAAGCCCTATTTTTACCATCTCTTCTTTAGGAGTGAATTTTGATTTTGTTATTTTAATAGCAGAATATATTTGATGAAATGGCACATTGTAATATCTTATGTCATCATTAGTTCTAATAAAAGGTATAAAAGTTCTAGAATTAGTAAATACTATGACAAAAATCAATATAGCACTTAAAATAATTGAAACTATTTTAGCTATATAACAACCTTTTTTTATACTAATAAATCTTAGCAAAATTATTGGTAATACAACGCTTAATAATATAAAAAATACAAAAGATAAAGAAAATAAATCGCTCATTTCTCTTTTGTCTGTTAAAAATACATTAGCTACCATATTTCCATCAATAACTACATTGTAAGTTTTAATAAAAT
>NZ_JAHCZC010000106.1:0-4131 GCF_018501135.1 Campylobacter sp. 2018MI13
ATAAAATTTTTGTTTAATGAATTTATTTTGTATGTAAATAATTATAATTTTATTATAAGTTTAATGTTCCACGTGAAACATTAAAATAATCTAATGATAAAAAGTTTCACGTGAAACATTATTTTTTCTTTTCATTGATTATGATAAAAATCATTCCAATAATTCCACCAATACAAACAACACCCATAAATAAATATTGAAATATATCTAATCCATTCATTTAATTGCTCCTAAAAATTCATTTTCTATATCATCATTAAAAAAATCATAATCTTGATTTTTATAAGTAAATTTTAATCTTGCAGAATGAAGACAAAGCCTACTTGCACCACAAAGTTCTTTTATATTTGATATTTTCTTATCTAAAATATCTCTTGCTTGTTTGTTAGTAAGTCCATACAAATTATCCCCTGCGATTTTATTTCCTACATAATGCAAATGCACTCTTAATTGATGTTGTCTTCCTGTTAGTGGAATTGCTTTTAAAAGTGTATATTTAGGATAATTTTTGATAACTATAAATTCAGATTGTGAAATCTTGCCATCTACACAAACTTGCATTTTATTTTTTAAATCATCATCATTTTTAAGTCTTGCACTAACACAAAAATCATTTTTAATATTACCACATACTAATGCTAAATATTCTTTGTGTATTTTTTGTTTTGCAAAAAGTTCTTTTAATTCTTTATTGGCAGTTTTTGTTTTAGCTACCATTATAAGACCACTTGTAGCAGCGTCAAGCCTATGAGCTACACTTGCATTTTCTCCATATTTTTGCCAAATTTCATCATTTAAAGAATACTCACAATTTCTTCCATTAGGATGTGATAAAACTCCACTTGGTTTATTAAAAATTGCAAAATATTCATTTTCAAAAATTGGTTTTAAATTATTACTAACGCATTCATAAATTAGTAAATAATATTCTCCACAAATAATAGAATTCTTTTTACATATTTCAATATCAGTTAAATTTATTTCTTCTATATTTAAAGTATTTTCTAGCTTTTTACTAACATTATTTTTAAAAATAATAACACGATTTTTATCACAAAATCTTTGTGCTTTTTTTAAATCGTAGTTTAAATTTTGCATAACTAATTGATAAGCTTTTTTATTTTCTGTAGTAAAAAATTTTTTATATAAATATCCCACTCTTTTTAACCTTTATTATATATCTACTTATTATAATACATTCTTTTTTAAAATTCACAAAGGAAAAATAATCAATCATGAAGGTAGTAAAAAGAACAGGTAGAGTAGAAGAATTAGACATATCTAAGATTAAAAAATATACAACTTTAGCAACTGAAGGGCTTGATAATGTAAGCCAAAGTGAGCTAGAAGTTGATGCTAAAATACAATTTAGAGATATGATAACTTCTGAAGAAATACAAAACACTTTAATAAAAACAGCAGTTGATAAAATAGATATAGATAGACCTAATTGGACTTTTGTAGCTGCGAGATTATTTTTATATGATTTATATCACAAAGTTAATCCACAAAAAGAATATGTGCATTTAAGAGAATATTTTGAGCGTGGAGAAAAAGCAGGAAGATTATTTTTAGGTCTTAAAGAAAAATATGACTTAGATGATTTAAATTCTTATATCAAACCTGAAAGAGATTTACAATTTACTTACTTAGGTATTAAAACCCTTTATGATAGATATTTAATTAAAGATAGCAAAGGTAATCCTATTGAATTACCACAACATATGTTTATGGCAATAGCTATGTTTTTAGCTCAAAACGAATTAAATAGGCAAGAATGGGCTAAGAAATTCTATGATTTAATAAGCAAATTTGAAGTTATGTGTGCAACTCCAACTTTAAGTAACGCAAGAACAACAAGACACCAATTAAGTTCGTGTTATATCGGCTCAACCCCTGATAATATAGAAGGTATTTTTGATTCTTATAAAGAAATGGCTTTATTATCTAAATTTGGCGGTGGAATAGGCTGGGATTGGAGTAAGGTTCGTGCTATGGGTGGTAGTATAGACGGACATAAAAATGCAGCTGGTGGAATTATTCCATTTTTAAAAATCACAAATGACATTGCTGTAGCGGTTGATCAATTAGGCACAAGAAAAGGTGCAATATCTGTTTATATTGAGCCTTGGCATATGGATGTTTGTGATTTTATTGACCTTAGAAAAAATAGCGGAGAAGAAAGAAGAAGAGCTCACGAATTATTTCCTGCTTTATGGATAAATGATTTATTTATGAAAAGAATTGCTGAAAATGGAAAATGGACTTTATTTGACCCATTTGATACTCCACAACTTTGTGATTTATACGGAAAAGAATTTGAATTAGAATATGAAAGACTTGAAAAAGATGAAAATATAGTAAAAGAAGTAATGGATGCAAAAGAGCTTTGGAAAAAGATTTTAACAAATTATTTTGAAAGTGGAATGCCGTTTTTATGCTTTAAAGATAATGCTAATAAAGCTAATCCAAATTCTCATTCAGGTCTTATTAGAAGTTCTAATTTATGCACAGAAATTTTTCAAAATACAGACCCAAATCATTATAAAATAAAAGCTACTTTTGAAGATGGTAGTATAAAGATTTATGAAGAAAATGATATTTTAACTCTTGATAATTCACAAGTAAAAACTGCAAAAAAATTAAGTAGCCTTGATACTTTAAATGGTAAAAAAGTTTATATAGTAGAAAAAGAATATGATGAAGGAAGAACCGCAGTTTGTAATCTAGCTAGTATAAATTTAAGTAAAATTAATAGTATAGAAGATATTAAAAGAGTAGTTCCAATAGCAATTAGAATGCTTGATAATGTAATTGAACTTAATTTTTATCCACACGCAAAAGTAAAAAACACTAACCTTAAATCTCGTGCAATAGGTTTAGGTGTTATGGGTGAAGCACAAATGTTAGCAGAAAAAGGAATAATGTTTGGAACTAACGACCACTTTGAATTAATTGATAAAATTATGGAAAATATATCTTATGAAGCTATAAGTGCAAGTAGTGATTTAGCAGTTGAAAAAGGTGTATATCCTGAATATGAAGGAAGTAATTGGAGTAAGGGAATTTTCCCTATTGATGTCGCTAACGATAATGCAAAAATGCTAACACTAGGAGATAATTTATTTAATCAATCAAATTGTGATTGGAATGATTTAAGAAAGAAAGTTAGCAAACAAGGTATGAGAAATGGCTATTTAATGGCAATAGCTCCAACTTCTAGCATATCAATTTTAGTTGGAACTACTCAAACAATTGAACCTGTGTATAAAAGAAAATGGTTTGAACAAAACTTAAGTGGAATGATACCTAATGTTGTTCCAAATCTAAGTCTTGATACCTGGCAATATTATGTTACAGCTTATGAGCTTGACCAAAGAGATTTAGTTCGTGCTGCTGCAATTCGCCAAAAATGGATAGACCAAGGACAAAGCTTAAATATATTTGTTAGTCTTGACAAAGCAAGTGGTGGGTATTTAAATAGTATTTATACATTAGCTCACTCACTAGGACTTAAATCTTGTTATTATCTAAGAAGTGAAAGTCCAGCAAGCGAACATCTAGATAATAAACCTGTTGATAGAAGCATTGAATGCGAAGGTTGTCAATGAAAATTAAATTATTTTAGGATATAATTAGTAAGATTATATCTTAAAAACAATTCATATATTATATTGATATTTATAGATTTTTCTAAATAACTAACAAGATTTAATTATATTTGTTATTTTCTTAGTTATTTTAATAATGTTAATTAAACTTTATTTAGATTTATAGAACATAAGTTATTGTAATCTATCTATAATTGTGCAAGTGTTAGTAATTTAAAATAGATAACATTGTAACTATTAATAACCTTAAACACACTTGGAATTTTATATATAAAATTATAAACTATAGGTTCAACTTAACTCATTAATTAGATTACAAAATATTTAGTTTTACAATAACTTGTAAAACTAAAATAACGCATAAAGAAGAATTTGTAAAAAAATTAAATAAGATACAAAAATAGTAAATACCACAAAAGAACAATTGTTCTAATACTTTATCCAATTAGAAGACAAATTTTTATTTATAGAAATAAAATAACAAGCTTATTTTGTGCTAATAAAATTTTTGATTGAAAAT
>NZ_JAHCZC010000107.1:0-4095 GCF_018501135.1 Campylobacter sp. 2018MI13
GTGATTAGAATTATTATGGGAGTGGTTATGGTGTGAGTGATTACAAGAATGATTGTTTGAATGTTGTTTTATTGGTTTATGAATTAAGTCTTGATAGGTGCAAGTCATTGTTTTTCCTTTAAATTTAATTTAAACAAATAAATAACAAATGTAACATTTATTTCTTAATTTAAAATAAACTTAAAAAATATATTTGAATTAAAATTAAAATATTTTATAATTTTAGGAGCTAAAAAGCTCCTATTTTTAGCCGTTGAATTTAGTATTGTAATCAAGATAAACAACGTGAGTTGCAAGGTATTCATAAAGTCCGTGTTTTCCATCAGCACCACCTATGCCACTTTTTCTAAATCCTGCGTGAAAGCCTTGCATAGCTTCAAAATTCTCACGATTTATATAAGTTTCGCCAAATTTAATCTCACGGCAAGCTCTCATAGCTGTGTTTAGATTTTCTGTATAAATACTACTTGTAAGCCCATATTCACAATCATTTGCCATATCAATTGCTTCATCTAGTGTATCAAAACTTGTAACTGGTAAAATCGGCGCAAAGATTTCTTTTTGCATAATATCACTCTTATGGTCTGCATTGCTAAGTAGTGTAGCTGGGTAGAAATATCCACTAGTATCAGTAATCTTACCACCAACTTCTAATTTTGCACCTTGCTCAAGTGCGCGTTTTAGCATTGCATCAGCATTTTTAACACCCGCTTCATTTACAAGTGGCCCCATATCAAAATTACCTTTTGCAGTATTTCCGAATGTAATTTTGCTAAACTCATCAGCCATTTTGTTAATAAACTCATCATATCTTGATTTATGCACATATACGCGTTCTGCACAATTGCAAACTTGTCCGTTATTACAAATTCTACTTGCTTTAATTGCAGGAATTACTAAATCCATATTTGCATCTTTGCATACGATTGCAGGTGCTTTTCCACCAAGCTCAAGATTTACTTTTATAACATTTTTTGCAGCTGCTTGCATAACTCTAACTCCAGCTTCAACGCTACCTGTTACACTTACCATTCCAATTAGTGGGTTTGAGCTTAGCTCATCTCCAACCTCACTTCCTTTTCCGCTAACAAGTGAGAAAACTCCTTTAGGAACTCCAGCTTCATGAGCTAATTTTGCAAATTCAAATGCGTTGTTTGGAGTTTCGCTACTTGGCTTAATTACTATTGTATTTCCTGTTACAAACGCAGGTGCAAGTTTTCTAACTATTAAGAAAAACGGGAAATTCCAAGGTAAAATTCCTGTCGTAACACCAATTGCAGTTCTAAATAAAAATATATTTTCATTTGCCCTATCACTTTGAATAATTTCGCCTTCATAAGTTCTAGCAAATCCTGCCATATAATCTAAATAATCAGCCGCAAAATCAATCTCAACTTCAGCTAAACCTCTAACCTTGCCTTGCTCTTCTTGTAAAATATCAGCTAGTTTTACTCTATCTCTACGAATTAATTGTGCGATTTTTTTAAGGTAATTTGCGCGTTCAATAGCTGGAAGTGCTTCCCAGTTTTTACCCGCTCTTTTTGCAGCTTCAAGCGCTCTTTTAGCATCATCTCTTGTGCCTAGTGGATATTCACTAACTTGCTCTTTTGTAGCAGGATTATAAACAGGTGCCATTTCTCTTTTTTCAGTAACAAACTCACCATCAATATACATTTGATAACTCTTCATAACTTCTCCTTTTTTAAATGATTTTGAAATATCTTATCAAGGAATATTAATTATTTTTGTATATTCAAAAAAAATTCTAATTTTTTTACGAGAATGTGAAAAAAAGTAACACTTTAGTATTTTTAAAAAAGAATTTGAAATAAGCATTTCAAATTCTATAAAAGTTATTTTCTATAACCCATTGTAAATATTTCATTTGAGCTATCATCTAAAAGATTTAAATACCTTTCATAATGCTTTAAAATATCTACTATTATTTCTTTTTCATTTAAATATTTTATATCATAACCTAGTCTATCATCGCCAAAAAATGTTATAGGTCTATATTCAAATTCCTTTGATAAATTAGGCAAATTCTCATCATCTAATAAGGTTTTATTTACTTCGTGTTTTTCTATTTTTACCCCATAAATAAAATCTTTTGATAAGTCTTTTTTAATCACTAAACTAATTTTATTTTTTTCTTCTTTTATTAGTGCTTTTAATCCACGCTCGCTTAATTTATCGCAAATCTTTTGCATAGCAGGTTTTACAAGCTCGTTTAAAAACTCTTGCATATCTTTTATTTGAGATTGTTTTAAGATTAAATCAAGCCTTTGCTCCCAAAAATCCCCACTCCAATAAACACTAGCCTTACTAACTCTTGTATTAAAATATCTACTATCAACTATTAAGCCTTTAAGTAGTGATGCACACATAATTACAAGCATTAAAGCAAACGGAAGTGCGACTATCATAGTAACGCTTAAAATAGTATCAAGACCACCAGAATACGATAAAGATATTGCAATAGCAATTAAACTAATGCCCCATAAAATACTTTGCCATTTATAAGGTTTTTCTTTGCCACCACTTGCTAAAGAATTTAAAACAAATATTCCACTATCAGCAGAAGTGATAAAAAATAAAACTAAAACTACTAGAGCTAAAATAGTGCTAATTTGTGAAAATGGTAAAAGATTTAAAAACTCAAATAATAATTTTTCAGAACTTTGAGAAAAATTACTTAAAATTTCATTATATTTTAAAGCAGAATTTCCAAATACACTAAACCATAAAACATTAAAAGAAGTAGGAACAATCAAAACTCCAAATATAAATTCTCTAATAGTTCTACCACGAGAAATTTTTGCTATAAAAAAGCCAACAAAAGGCGCCCAACTAAGCCACCAAGCCCAATAAAAAATAGTCCAAGAATTAAACCAGCTAATATAATCTTTATTATATGTATAGGTTTTAAAACTAAGCTCAACTATATTTGAAAAATACAGCCCTAAATTAGAACTAAAATCAGATAATAGCTCAACCAAATCACCACTAACTAATACAAAAATCATTAGTAAAAATGCTAAAAGCAAATTAATCTCGCTTAATATTTTAAGCCCTTTATTAACTCCACTAATAGCTGAAATAGTAGATAAACTAACAACTATTAATATAATAATAGCTTGTTCGCTAAATGAAATATCACTAAGCCAAGCAATATTAACAAGTCCTGCATTTAAAGAACTTGCAGAATATCCAAGTGTTGTGCTAATTCCAAAAACGGTTACAATTAATGCCAAAATATCAATAACATTGCCCCAAAATCCGTAAATTTTATCTTTTAAAAAAGGATAAAAAGCACTTCTTAAAGTTAAAGGCATTTTATAACGAAAACCAAAATAAGCCATAGCTAAAGCACAAACCCCATAAATAGCCCAAGGATGAATTCCCCAGTGAAATAGAGTATGAATTAAAGCTTCTTTATCATCTATATTTAATAATTTTTTATGAATTATAGGCTCAGCCACACCAAAATACATAAGCCCAACGCCCATTCCAGTAGCAAACAACATAGAAAGCCACGAAAAAAAACTAAAACTAGGCTCATCATCATCTTTACCTAATTTTATATCTCCAAATTTAGATAAAGCTAATAAGACCATAAATCCTACAAAAAAACTAACACTAAGTATAAAAAACCAAGAAAAATTAGTAAAAACTGAAGTTTTAATATTATTCAAAATACTACTTGTAAATTCTGGTAAAAATATACTTAGTAAAACTAAAATTACAATAAATACTATGCTTGGAACAAACACAGCGGGTAAAAAACTCGTTTTTATCTTCATATTTTCTCCTTGAGTTTTCAGTCTAACAAGGCTTAGTTAATGAGATTTGCAAGATTTAGATGATAATTACATAATTTGTCTATATAAAAGAAAAATTAGCCATTAACCTAAAAAAATTTTTTATATCAATTTCTTCAAAAAAAATTTATATAGTTTTTAATAAATTTTTTATAAATATATATGTAATAATCATAAAAGATAATAATAAAAAATAAAAATTATAATATGCAAATACACTTAAAAAATCTAAAATTAAAATATTATAAGATTTTAAAAAAGATTGATATATCAG
>NZ_JAHCZC010000108.1:0-3846 GCF_018501135.1 Campylobacter sp. 2018MI13
GAAAAAGAATTTGAGTTAAGTTTGAAAAAGAATTTGAGTTAAGTTTGAAAAAGAATTTGAGTTAAGTTTGAAAAAGAATTTGAGTTAAGTTTGAAAAAGAATTTGAGTTAAGTTTGAAAAAGAATTTATAGAATTTAGAATTAATTCTAAATTCTATTAGCTAAGCTTATTGCTTAGCTCTTTGTTTTTCCCAATCTTCCCAACTATGTGGAGTTGTGTCCTTTAAATCATATAAAGTTTGTGCTAAATCTTTATGCCCTACATGTTTATGACAATCGGTGCATTTCATCTCATCAGCACTACCTTTAAAGCTTAGATAAGTAAGATGGATTGGTAATGTGCTTTCATTGTCTTTTATGAAAGCATTTTCGTGGCATTTTAGACAAGAGCTATCAAAAGTATAATTTTTTCTAGCGTGTTCTCTATTTGCTAGCCAATCTTTTTTAGTGGGGTCTTTTGTTAAAGTTGTAAAGCCTTCTGCTATTCCGTTTTTAGCTTTAGTCAATAAGTATTTTGCCAAATTATCGTGTGGTAAATGACAATCAGCACAATTAACTACCACTCCTTTAGGATTTTTAGCCCCGTGTATATCATCATTAACATTTGTGATTGCTATAGGTCCATCCCAAGAATGGCAACTTCCACAAAACGGATATTTGCCTGTTACATGAACAATTTTTTCTCCTAAGAATACTAAAACAAGAGTTATGATTACTATCATACAAGTAAAAGCTATTTTATTTTTCATGTATTCTCCTTTATTTTACTTTTAAATTTTTTAAGATTTCTTGGCTATGGCATCTAGCACACATATTAACAGATGGCTTATGAGTTTTATGACAATTATCGCAGTCTAATTTATCATAATGTGGGCTTTGATGAACATTGTTATTATGTCCGTAACCTGCAGTATATTCTGCTAGTTTTGAATAATCCCCGTGGCATTTTATACAACTATTTAGCATAGCTGATGAATAATCTTTCGCTTGTGCTTCTAGGTGGCAATCATTACACTTAAGATTTAATTTTTTATGAATTCCTTTAACTTCATAGGCTTTTTCACTAAAATCTACATTTACTTTTCCTAACGAATCCTTTAATACATTTTCATTTGCAAATAAAAAACAGGCAAATAAACATATAATAGTAATAAATCTCATTGCTAACCCCTTAATAAATTATAATTTTTTGCTAGAGTATTTCCAGCTCTTTTTCCATAAACTAAGCAATCTAAAACCGCATTAGAACCCAATCTATTATATCCGTGTCTTCCGCCAGTAATTTCTCCACACGCATACAAACCTTGAATTAATTGCATATCATTATCATATACTTCACAATCTTTATTAGTTTTTACTCCACCCATACAATGATGAACTTTTGGTCCTGGTCTTGCAGCAAAAAATGGAGCTTGTTCTATTTTTATATACTTTCCTTTATAATCTGAAAAATTGCGATTAAATTCTGGGTCTTTATAATCTTTATCTTTTGAAGCAAGTTCAACATATTCATTGTATCTTTTTAACTGCTCTAAGAAAGGCTCTTTATTGATATTATAATGAGCTATTAATTCATCCATTGTTTCAAATTGTTTTACAGCACCAACCAATAAGCCCCTATTTAAATCTTCTATATCAACCGTTTTAGTGCCATTTATATCCATAATTAAAACAGGTGGATTTAAACCTTTTTCATTCATAGCTAATATCGCATCGCTACCTTGTTTTCTATCCGTAATTTCATTTACAAATCTTTTTCCTGTTTTAGGATTTACCATCATTCCATAAGCATAAGCCCTAGTAATCCATCTATAAGCAAATCCAAAACCACCTTCATCTTGACTTGTTACGTGCATACTTTGAATATATTGCATATCTATGAATTTAACATTATCATTTATTAGTTTTTGTGCTGTGTAGCCAGTAGCTCCTAAATGATTTGTGGTTAATACATCATCTCTTAAACTAGAATCAAATATTTGTCTAAATTTTAAATCAGCTCCCCAACCGCCAGTAGCTAAGATAATACCACCAAAGGTTCTATAATATTTAGTAATTCCACTTTCATTGTTTTTTTCTTCATATCCACGCTCAAAGTTAAATTGATATTTTTCTCTTACTTTAATTCCAACAACTTTATGATTTTTATCATATAAAATATCATCCATTATAACTCTTGTTAAAATCTTACCGCCTCTATTAAGAATTTGTTCTTGTAATGGTCTTGTGATATAACTACCTGCACCTGCTGAATGAGAGCGTGGAACACTATGACCACCACTTCTGCTAACCCACTTAAAATTAACTCCATTATCTATAAGCCAATCAAGAGTTTTTACTCCATCATTTATCATAATATTTACTAATTCTAAATCATTTAAATTCTTACCACTTTTTAATGTATCTTGTATGTGTAGATTAATATCATCAACTATTCCATCTCTAGCTTGTAATTTTGAGCCAGCAACAGCCATTGAACCACCTGAATAAGCCGAGTTGCCACCTAAATAAGGCATTTTATCAATCATAACAACATTTTTAATACCATTATCCAAAAGACTTAGCATAGCTGCACTTCCTGCAAAACCACTTCCAATTACTATTGCATCATAATATTCATCCCATTTTATATTATCAATATCTATACTATTAGATAAAGCAATATTAGGCATTAAAATAGAGCCATACACTAAGCCAGAAAACTTTAAAAAGTCTCTTCTATCTTTAGTTTTCATAAAACCTCCTAATTAAAAAATAAGTTTAATAATAATTTTATTTTAAAATAAAATATACTTAGTAAATAATAAAAATTTTTTAATAATATTTTTAATTTAATAATTATTATGAAGTAATAATAAGGATTTTTGATAAGTGATATTAACTTATTCTTATATTAATAAATTAATATAACTAAGGTTTTTGTAAAAAGAATTTGGTTAATGATTAACAATAATTTCAAATGGTAAAATTATGTCGCAAATCAAATTAAGGAGATAATTATGTCAGTAGCAGTAGTTTTCGGAAGTGCTATGGGAAATACAGAAGGCGCAGCAGAAAAAATTGCAGAAGCACTAGGTGCTGAATTATTAAATATCGCTGATGTTGATGCTGATAAACTAAATGGTTTTGATAAATTAGTTTGCGGAACTTCAACTTGGGGTAGTGGTGACTTACAAGATGATTGGGATTCATTTGATTTTAGTGGTCTAAAATTAGCTGGTAAAACAGTAGCTGTATTTGGTATGGGAGATAGCTCAAGCTATTCTGATACTTTCTGCGGCGGTATGGGTAAATTAGCTGCGGCATTAAAAGAAGCTGGTGCAAATTTAGTTGGAGCAGTTTCAACTGATGGTTATGATTTTGAAGATTCAGAAGCAGTAGTTGATGGTAAATTCGTTGGTCTTGCATTAGATAATGACAATCAAGAAGATTTAACAGACGAAAGAATTGCAAACTGGGTAGCACAAATTAAAGCTAACTTCTAATCACGAAATAGCAAGTTTTTTACTTGCTATTTTAAGGATACTTATGAAAAAGTTTTTATTATTATTTTTAGTGTTTTCAATTAATTTTTTATCTGCTGATTTAATTAAAGTAGCTATGAAAAATCAACCAAATAATATAAATCCAATTTATAATCCAAATGATGATTTAGTAAATTTATTATATTTAGGTTTGTTTTATAAAAATAATAATAAAGAATTAATTCCTGCACTAGCTAATTCATACAAAATAAGTAATGATAAATTAAGATACGAATTTGAATTAAAAAAAGGTCTTCATTTTATAAAAAATAATATAGATTTTGGAGAATTTACTTCAGAAGATGTAAAAACTACTTATGAAA
>NZ_JAHCZC010000109.1:0-3810 GCF_018501135.1 Campylobacter sp. 2018MI13
ATTTTTATAATTCATATTTTAAATTCCTTTAAAATTAAAGCGAATAATAAAGGAATTTAAAAAACGAATTTTAGATTTAAATTCCGTGCCAAAAAGCACGAAATTTATAAATTATTAGTTAAATTAAAAATGAAAACCTAAACCAAGATTTATATAAAGGTTATTATTCTTTTGTGAAAATAAATTATCTTTAACACCCACTTTAGTGCTAACATAAGGGCTATAACGAGATGGTGTAGTATTAAACAACATACCTAAAGATATATCATAAGCATTTCTATTCTTTTTCACACCAAATTCATTTTGAACATCTCTAAAATAATTATTACTTAAATAAAAATTATAATAAGCATCAAGAGTTACCATATATTTTTTTGTATCAAATGGTTTTGATAAGGCACTTAAACCAAATTTTAATCCCTTAATATCATAAATAGCACCGCCTCTAATACCCATATTATGATACGCAAGACCACCCATTAAGTTCAAACTAAGCTCATCTTCATATTCATCATTAACATACATTCCATAACCAATCAAAGCACTAAAATCAAATTGATTATTTCTTATAATTGGAATTAAGTCATCAAATCTATCTTTATAATTATTCCAAAAATAATTAGCCTCAAAACTCCAAACAAATTCAGAATCTCTTTCGTGCTCTTTATAAGTTCTAATATAGCCATTAATATCCCAATTATTATTGCCTAAATATTCTTTATTATTGATAATAAACATTGTTTTTGAAGTAGATAAAAAGCCAAAATTAATACCAGAATAAGTTCCCGCATTAGCAGCTACGCCTAAAGCACCTAAACAAAGTGTTGAAAACAATAATTTCTTCATTCATTCTCCTTTTTTTGATAAAAAAGAAAATAATACCCCCCCCATTCTTAAAAAATACTTAATATTGTAAAAATTTATATGATTTGTTTAAGTATCTATAATTATTAAAAAAATATTTTAGATTTAACATAATCAATTAGCTTACATTAAAAAATTTGAGAATATTTTTAAATCAACAAATAAACTTAATAAGCATTAAGCCTAAACAAATAAAGCTAATTAGGAATTAGCTAATTCCTAATCTTGCCTTAGAGTTATCACTAATTTTCATTAATTCATCTAATAATTTATCTTTTTCTTTATCAAAATCAAATTTAAAGCTTTGTTGCATTAGCTTTTCTTTATCTACAAATTCATCCATTGAAATTCCATGTTTTTTAAAAATAGCTTGTAATTTAGGGTGATTTAGTCCAATATTTCCTGCAGGTGCATCATATTTTTGCATAAATTCTTTTGATGATTTTTTAGCAAATTCAATTATTTTTAATTCTAAATCAGGTGTGATTTGATAGTTTTCTAATACTTCTTCTGCTCTTTTAAAAAATTGTTCGTCTAAATCATTTTTAATTGGATCTAATTTCCTAGTTTCAATTTCTCCACAAGCTTCTAGGAACATCATTACCCCTAAATCTTCTTTAGGAATTCTATTTAAATACTCACTATCTAATTCTTTATCTTTTCTAGGAGTATGCCATTCGGTTGGAAAGTAAGTACAAAAACCAAACATAGACCAAGAAAAATCATCTTCAGCATTTGATATACACTTATTAATTAGTTCATCATTTATATTACTTGCTGCTTTACTTTGAGCTTGTAAGGCTTCTTCAAATGAAGCTTTTTTATTATCATTTAAGTTATTTGTCTTAGTAAAAGAACTAAGAACTATCCTATCATTTATTAACATTTGCTCTCCTTTAATTTAGGAATTAGCTAATTCCTAATCTTGTCTTAGAGTTATCACTAATTTTCATTAATTCATCTAATAATTTATCTTTTTCTTTATCAAAATCAAATTTAAAGCTTTGTTGCATTAGCTTTTCTTTATCTACAAATTCATCCATTGAAATTCCATGTTTTTTAAAAATAGCTTGTAATTTAGGGTGGTCAAGCCCTACGCTACCTGATGGTAAATCAAATTTATTCATAAATTCTTTTGATGATTTTTTAGCAAATTCAATTATTTTTAACTCCAAATCAGGTGTGATTTGATAGTTCTCTATGATTTCTTCTGCTACTTTTAAACCTTCATAATCTAAATTATTTTTAACTGATTCTAGTTTTTTAGTCTCAACTATCCCACAAGCTTCTAAAAACATCATTACCCCTACATCTTCTTTAGGTAATCTTGCCATATAATCATCTGAAGTCTCTTTATCTTTTCTAGGAGTATGCCATTCTGTGGGAAAAAATAAACAATTTCCATAGTGCATCCAAGCAAAATCATCTTTAGAATTTGATATACACTTATTAATTAATTCATCATTTATATTACTTGCTGCTTTACTTTGAGCTTGTAAGGCTTCTTCAAATGAAGTGTTTTTATTATCTTTTAAATTATTTGTCTTAGTGAAAGAACTAAGAACAATCCTATCATTTATTAACATTTGCTCTCCTTTAATTTATAATAATTAAACAAGAGCAAAATGTGTTCCTTATTTAAATAAACAAATAATAAGTATTAAGTAGCTTTAAATATTTAATATTTTAATTCATTCAATAGTAATTATTTAATTAGAAATTAATTCATAAATCAATATAATTCAAATTATTTTTAAGGAGAGTTTATGAAAAAGATATTATTAAGTTTAGCTTTAATTTCAGGCTTATTTGCTGTTGATATTAGTAATATTGATAAAGCTTGTAAAAATCAAGACCAATCAAATTGTGCTTTTGAGCTTGATGAATACTGCAAAGAAGATTTGAAAGCTTGTTATCAATACTCAAAAGATTTATGTGCTAAAGATAATTTTAGTGGTTGTTTAATGACAGCTATTGCTAATGTAAAATTAGTGAAAGAACAATTAATTGATATTAAAGAAGCCTATATTGATGCTCAAAAAGCTATAAGTAAATTATGCGAATTACCAAATATAATAGTAAAAAACGAATCATCTCATAACAAATTTTGCGTTGTAGCAGGAGATGGATTGGTTTTAAAAGATGGTAAAGATTATGGTTTAGAAACAAATCCACAAAAAGCCTTGAGTTATTACAAAAGAGCTTGTGATGCTCAATCTAATGTGGGTTGTGAAAGATATAATAGTTTAAAAACTTTTTTAAATAAATAATTCTAAAATTATCAAGGAAATGGCTTAAAAAGTCCTTTCCTTTTAAATCTTATTAATATTTACACTTATAAAATGCTTTTTGTTTTATTGCTTGATTGTTGTTGTTATATCCTTGATAATACTCATCTTTAGAATACTCAAAAAACTCAAGATAAAAATCTATATGCTTATTTTGTGTTTTTATATTTTTCATCATATTACAAATTTCATTGCTTGTAGTTCTATCTACATTGTTATAAATATTTAAATAAATATTATTAAAAGACGAATCGTATAAAATATAAGTTCTACTAATACAATCTTCTTTAGAATTACAATAATTATTTTTAATAAGAATTTTTTCTATTTTATCAATTGATAAGCTAACAATATTTATGATATTACTATCAGCTTTGCCGTAACTTAAAAAAACTAAAAAACCAATAATAAAAAATATTAAAAAAATCATTATATAAAATATTGTTTTTAGCATTTTAAAGACATTTCTAAGCTTTTAAATCTAGTAATTTATAAGCTTTTAGCTCATCAATTAGCTTTATACTAAACTCACAAAATTCTTCTAAATTATTTTTGTCTTTTAATTCTTTTTCTTTATCTTCATTTATTTTTAAAGAATTTGAGTTTTTAAATAATTTTATATCTTGCTTTAGTTTTCTTATGTGATTGTTTTCTTCAT
>NZ_JAHCZC010000010.1:0-32865 GCF_018501135.1 Campylobacter sp. 2018MI13
CATCCATACAAGCATCGTTATTTGGATTATTAATATCTGACCATAAATCTAATTCTTCTTGAGACATTGCCATTTTATTCTCCTTTTTTATTGCTATTTTTATTAGCTGCTCTTTGAGCTCTTGCTGTAAAACTATCTTTGCTTACAATACCACCATTTCTCTTAGCTTCGCTTGATTGAATTCTTGCTGCTGCTTCTTTATCCATCGCGTTTTTATTCATCGCGTTCTCCTTAAAAATTATTTTAGTTTTGCAAAACTTACGAAATGATATAATAATGACTTGTGAATACCTGTGAATTAAGAGAAAAAATGAATAAAAATAAAAAAATAGCAAAAAACTATGCTTATCAAATAAAAGAATTAATTAAAACTAGTGGAAAAAAACAAGAAGACATAGCAAGTGAAATATCAGATTGCATATACGCAGATACACACAATAATGAAAAAGAAGTTTCTAAATTTAAAAATAGATTTAGAAAAACTTTAAGCGAAGCATTAAAAGATAATGATAAACAAACAAGTGATAAAACGCTAGAAGAATTAAAACAATGGTATGAATACTTATCTTCAAAATACGATAAGTATTCATATAGAAAAGAAATTTTGGGAGAAGATATTTATAATTTTTTTTATAAAGATTAAAAATACCGTTTTATATATTCTGTGGTTAAATTATTTTCTTTTATATCATTTTCAATGTTTTTTAAAGTTTGAAAACACTCTTCTTCAAATTGTTCTTTTTTATACAAATAGCTAGTTCTAGTTTTTTTATCCACACAACTATTAATTAAATAATATTCCATTTCTATTGAATATCGCTTATTTAAAATTCTATTTTCATATTGTAAATTGCTAATATGTCTTTCAAGCTTGGCTATATCTTTACTAGAGAAAAAATAACTATACCCTAAAGCACCACCACCAACAAAAATTCCAATTCCTAATATTCCACTAATAATATCACCTTTATTGCTAGTTTTATTACTCATCTATTCTCCTTAAATATAATATTATATAGTTAAAAATATTAAAAATATAAATTAATAGCATATTATAAAAACGATAATCCTACACAAAAAATATTAAACTCTATTCGTTAGCTAATTCAATAGCCAAAATCTCAGCTTGAGCTAAAACTCCATCAATCGCAAGCTGTTGCATATCAGGTGGATAGCCGTATTTATTAAGCACTCTTTTTACAGCTACTCTTAGCCTTGCTCTTACATTTTCTTTTATCATCCAATCTATACTTGCATTGTTTTTGATGATTTGTAGTATCTCGCTAACAAGAGCTAAAAACTTTTCATTTCCTAGGATTTTTTCATACTCATCATTACAAGCAAGTGCTGAGTAAAAGGCATATTCATAGTCTTTTAGCCCTAATTTTTTAGCCTCATCATCCATGCTTGCTATACTTTTACTCATATTTATTAGCTCATCTAGTGCCTCGCTTGATGAAATTAGCTTATTGTTATATTTTTTGATAGTCTCGTTTAACATTTCGGCTAGTTTTTTAGTCTTTGTTAGGCTTAGTTTTTGCCTTGATTTTATCTCATCGTTTAGTATCTTTTTTAGCATTTCAAAGGCTAAGTTTTTACGCTTCATATTCTTTACTTCTAGCAAAAACTCATCAGAAAGTATAGATATATCAGGCTTTTTTATCCCACTAGCATCAAAGATATCCACCACACTAGATGATACGATAGCCTTATCTACCACTTGTTTTATCAAAGTTTGATTAAGAGAGTTCTCACTCTTATTTACCCTAGCAAACTTTAAAAACCTAGCCTTTATCGCATACATAAAAGCAATTTTATCCTTTATACTCAAAGCCTTTTCGTGCGGTATAGCTATCGTGTAGGCTTTATCAAGCCTTGCAAACTCGCTCATAAACCTATCTTTGCCATTTTCATTTGATAATATATGCTCTTCTACATCAAGTATATATTCAAGCCTAGCCCCAATATCAAGCTCAAAATATCTTTCATAATCATTTGGTAGCATTTGCTCTACAATCTCTAGCTTTTCTATCATCACCTTTACTGCGTCTTCTTGAGTGGTTACTATATCGCCCTTGCCACCACTTTCACTATAAAACGATAAAGCCTTTTTCAAATCACTTGCAATCCCAAGATAATCCACCACAAGTCCACTAGGTTTATCCTTATAAACCCTATTTACCCTAGCTATCGCTTGCATTAGATTGTGCCCTTTCATAGGCTTATCTATATAAAGAGTATGAAGCGATGGCACATCAAAGCCAGTTAGCCACATATCCACCACGATAACAAGCTTTAGCTCATCGTTTATATCTCTCATACGATTTGCCAAAAACTGCTTTTGTGTCTTGCTTGTATGATGTTTGCTAAACTCCACTCCATCGCTAGAGCTTGAAGTCATCACTACTTTTATAGCCCCGCTATTTAGCTCATCGCTATGCCAGTTTGGTCTTATCTTTATGATTTCATCATATAGCTTTATAGCTACACTTCGGCTTATACTTACTATCATACCTTTTCCGCTAAGCTTACTAGACCTTGTTTCAAAGTGTTCTACTATATCTTTAGCGATTTGTTTTAGTCTGCTTGTGCTACCTACTACTGCTTCTAATTTGGTAGCTTTTGCTTTTTCATTTTCTTGGTTTTCAAGCTTTTCATCTAGTTCATCTATGAGCTTTTTTCCTTCTTCGCTTAGCTCTATTTTAGCAAGCCTGCTTTCATAGTATATACTCACAGTAGCGCCATCTTCAACAGCTCTTGATATATCATATATATCTATATAGTTTCCAAAAACTGCAGGAGTGTTTATATCATGGCTTTCAATTGGCGTTCCTGTAAATCCTATATAAGTAGCATTTGGCAAAGCATCACGCAGATATTTTGCGAAACCATAAACTATCTTTTGCCCTAGCACATCGCCACTTTTTGACTTTTCTTCTACTACTTTTGCATCAAAGCCGTATTGGGTTCTGTGTGCTTCATCTGCAATCACGATGATATTATCCCTAAGCGATAAGCACTCAAATACATTGTCATTTTCTGGGCTAAATTTTTGAATAGTAGTAAATACCACTCCACCACTAGCCACCCTTAAAAGCTCTTTTAAATGCTCTTTATCGTTTGCTTGTTTTGGCTCTTGTCTTAAAAGGTTCGCACAACTTGCAAAAGTGCCAAAAAGCTGGTCATCTAAGTCATTTCTATCCGTGATAACCAAAATCGTAGGATTGTTTAAAGCCTTTATCGCTTTAGCACTATAAAACACCATAGACAAAGACTTCCCACTACCTTGCGTATGCCACACTACGCCGCCTTTTTTATCTCCGTCTTTGCTACTTGCTGTGATTGTTCTACTAATAGCTTTATTTACTGCGTAATATTGATGATAGGCTGCGATTTTTTTGGTAGTTTTTATACTCAAGATATTATTTATATCTTTTATCTGCTCTTTTTCAAACACTATGAAATTGCAAATGATATCTAGCAAGGTTTTTGGATTTAACATACCATCTATTAGGGTTTTTATCTCTAAAGACTTGTTTTGAGCGTAGTTTATCCCGTCGCTACTTTTCCACGACATAAACCTTGAAAAATCAGCTGAAATACTCCCCGCCCTAGCAAAATACCCATCGCTTATCACACAAAAAGCATTGTAGACAAAAATACTTGGGATTGCTTGTTTATAAGTGTTTATTTGATTATAGGCTGAGTTTATCGTGGCGTTTTCATCACTTGGGCTTTTTAGCTCCATTAAAACAAGTGGAATTCCATTTATGTATAGCATTACATCGGGGATTTTGGTTTCTTTATCTTCTGTAATGCTTAACTGGTTTGTTACTATAAATTCATTGTTGCTTGCATTATCAAAATCAATTAGATTTATAATATCAGCTCTACTTTCGCCGTCTTTTGTGGTGCTTATATTTACCCCATTTACAAGCTTATAATGAAAGTTTTCGTTACTATCTACAAGACCAAGATTATTTTTGCTTTTTAGCTCTTTATAAATCTCATTAGCCTTTGATAAATCAAGCTGTGGATTTAGCCTACAAAGTGCATTTATAAGGCTAGTTTCTAACAAGACTTCATCGGTGGCTCTTACTGGCTTTTCATAGCACCACCCATGCTCAAGTAGTGATGATATGACAAACTGCTCCAAATCAAACTCGCTAGTCTTCGCCTTACTCATTTTTATTATCCTTTATTTCATTTGCTATCATTTCAATTTGACCTGGAATTATTTTAGTTAAAGCATTTATAACATCTACACAACAACGCTTTTTATCATCTTCTGTTATTGGTTTTTGGCTTACATATCCACCATGAGAGCCATCATTTATAAAACTATACAAAATATTATCAGCTTCCATAAGTCCTAATTTTTGCATAACATCATGCAAATCATCCGTCGGATAAAAAAATCTTCCAACAGATTCTAAAATATTCCTAATAGAATTTGCTGTATGATATTTTGGTTTCTCTTGACCTATATATATTTTATATATCTCTTTTAATTGCTCAATATATGGCAATATATATTTGTTTTCATTAATTTTTATTATTTTTCCATTTTCTAAAATAAAATTATCTTTTGTAATTTTATTTCTTATTAACATATTATAAAAATCTACATTATGTGTTAATATCAAAAATCTAATATTCTTAATATCTGAAATATAATTTTGCAAACCCCTTATCACCTTAGAAACAGAATAGACATAATGATAATCCATGCTAGATATAGGGTCATCTATTATAAAAAACATTTTTTCATATTCATCAGCTTGAGAGATTTTCACATGACTTTCTGCTATATAATGACAAAATGCTATTATGCTTTTTTCTCCATCGCTTAATACTTTAGTTATCCTATTTTTAAGTTTATACTCATTGTTTAATGTTAAACAAAAATCGCTCTTACTAAAATCATATTTACCTTGAAAAAATACATCCAATAACAGCCTGAATGTTTTGATAAATTCTTCTTTTTTACTTTTTTTAACTTTTTCTTGTTTTACCGCTATTCTTGCATTTAATTCTTTTAAGGAAACAATATTATTTTTATAATCTTTTATTTCTTCTTTTGCTATATTTTTAATTTCTAGCATTTTAGCTTGGCAAATCTTTATTTTTAATTCTTTTACATAATCCTTGCTATTATTTTTTAAGCTATTTATACTAGCAATTAATTCATTGTTATATTGTGCAACTTCAATAGATATATTAATATATTTTTTAATACTTTCTATATCATCATTTATATTAATCGCTTGTGTTATGTCTTTAGATTTATTGTCTAATGCTGAACGGACTGCGTCAATCCCATTTTTTAATAATTCAAACTCTTCAGTCTCAATATTTTTTAAATTACCTAATTCTTTTTGTTTAAATAAAGCCTTTAATCTGTTATATTCAGCTTGAATATTTTTCGATTTTTCAATGTCACTTTTAATTTGATTAGAAAAATTATCTAAATTATTTCTACTGCGTTCAATAAACTTTAAAAGTTTTGTCTCTTCTGTATCTAAAAATTCATTATATTTATTTATTAAATCCCTAGCCTTATCATCTAATTTTTGCTCACAAAAAGGACAATTAGAATTATCTTCTTTGATATTATTCATACCTAACTCTATAAATTCCTTTTTGCTTTTCATTTTTTCTACAAAATCTTCAGCGAAATTAGACTTTGAATACTCTTTTTCCAATTTAGTTTGTATTTCATTAAGAAAACTAACATCATCAATACCAACACAATCTATATTTTCAATATCTTTATATTCTTCAATATCACTTGATATATTTTTATATTCGTTAGCTAGACTAGAAAAATTTAAGCTATTATCAAATCCTTGTTCTATATCTTCAATAATATTATCAAATGTAATATTTTGATATTCTTTTAAGCGAGAATTTATTTTTAACTCAGTTAATTCTTTTAACCCTTCTTGAATTTTATCATTTATTTTTTTCTTTAAATCTTTTTCTTGTTTTTCTAATATTGACCTTTTAGCTTTCTCATCATTCAAATCTATATTTTCTTTTCCTATAATATATCCATCTATATTACCATTTACTTCATATTGCCTAGATTGCATATTCTCCAAAATATAATCACTATTAAAAACATGAAATATATACCATATTTTTTGATTAAAACGCGGAAATTTATCCCTTGTAAGTTCTATATCTAAGTCAAACTGATCTTGATTTTTTAAATTTTTAATATGTAGTTGAATTTTAGCATTGTTACTATCAAAAGAAACAATATCATTAACCTTATCAATCATGTTATTTTGTTCAGTTATATTTTGCATTTCTGCTAAACGAAAAGCCCTGCTTATAAATGTTTTACCACTACCATTCATTGCATATAAAGCAATCCTTAAAGAATTTATTTTTTCCTTAAAATCTAGTGATTGATGCTTTCCAATATTTTTTAATTTTAAAGAAAAATCTATTCCTCCCTTGCTATTGTTTTCTGCCATTTCTTCTCCTTTAGTTGTTTATTTTTATTTCTCCATTTAGGAGTTTTGGGATAAGTATATCACGCATATTTTCTAAAGTTTGGATTTGTTCTAAATTTTCATTTAATTTATCATAAAACCCACTAATTTCTTCTTCAAATTTATTCATTATTTCAAAACTAGGGACTAATATATTTTTTTCATAAAATTGATTTTTTTGAAAAAATTCCCTAGCACTTCCCGAAGCACCATAAACACTTTCTTTTACAATATCCCTTAAAGCATAGTTTAAATAATGTTGAGAAACACCTTCTAACGCTCTAAAATTCCACATATTTTGATTTTGCAAAGCTGGTAAAACATTACTTGTAACCACTACATAATTTCCTAAACTTGCACCAACCATAACTAATAAAAAATCATTTTTTCTTAATAAGTATTTATCATATTGATTTTCTAAATTATCAATATAAATAACATCTTTATTGTCAATAAAACCATTTTTAAAATTTGTCGTTCTTACGATTTTTGTTCCATTTTGAGAATATTCCTTACTCTTGAACGCGTATCCATTTAAAATCACACATACATCTTTCAATGATTTTTCTTGCCAAGATGGGTTTGGGTTTTCTATGAAATAGTGTCTAAAAAGAGTTTGGGCGAGTTTTTCTAGGGTTTTGTTTTGCTCGTGTAGTAGCTCTATCTTGTCATCAATACTACTTAAAATAGCAGCGATTTGCCTTTGCTCTTCTAATGGTGGTAGTGTAATTTCAATTTCTTTAAAATCCCTTAACACTATTCTAGGTATAACAGCACCAGTAACATAATTCGCTTCAATTTCTTCTATAAATCTTTTATTTTTAAATACATAAGTTAAAAATTGAGGACACACCTGCTCCAATATCGGTCTAATAATAGCTATTGAAGATAGTAATACTAATTCTTCTTTTGTTCTAACACGAAAAACATGTTTTAAATAACTACCATCTTTGGCAATTAAAATATCATTTATTTCTGGTTGGCACCCACTTGCTACCAACTCCAAATAATCTTCTTTAGAAATTTTTCTACAAGTGTTTAAATTTATTTGATTATATTCCATATCTTTTACAGATGCCATAGGAAAACCGCTAGTCTGACTTGGTGGGCTTTTGTGAGAACCATCGGTTATCTTACTACAAATATCCCCAAGCTTACATTTTTTCCAATTATTCATATCTTAATCCCTTGGAATTTATTTCCGTAAAAAATACACGAAATAAATTCAAGAATTTAAATTCGGAATTTCGTTTGTTTAAGCTTGGTTTAAAAGATAATGACGAAAGCACAACAGAAGAAAAAACGCTAAAAGCTCGTATTTTCAAGCTGTGGGCTGTATAAATTAAGCTAGTTTTAAGTGATTTTGACGAAAGCATAACACAAAACATCATTTAATCTTCTCTAAGTTTTTTAAGATAGTTTCGCTTAGCTCTTGCTCGGTTTTAATTTGGGATTTTAGCTTGGTTAAAAGCTCGTTAAATCTAGTATCAAAATCAAACTCATCATCACTATCAGCAAGCTCCACATAACGCCCTGGAGTAAGCACATAAGAAAGCTCTTTTATCTCATCTATGCTAGCACTTTTACAAAAGCCTTTTATGTCTTCATAATCTGTGCCGTTTTTCCAAGCTTTATAAGTGTTTGCGATTTGGTTTATGTCGTCTTTGCTTAGGGTTTTGTTGCGTCTATTTATCATAGTTCCTAAATCTCTTGCATCTATAAAAAGCGTCTTTTTAGCTGTGTTTGGTAGCTTTTGGCGTCTTATAAACCAAAGTGATGCAGGGATACCTGTGTTTAAAAATAGCTTTGCGGGTAGATTTACTATACAATCTATCAAATCATCTTCAATGAGTGCTTTTCTAATGGCTGATTCATTTGTAGTGTTGCTTGTAAGTGCGCCTTTGGCTAGGACAAATCCTGCTACACCGCCGTTTGGCGATAGATGATATAAAAAGTGCTGTATCCAAGCGTAGTTGGCGTTGCTTGCTGGTGGGACGCCGTATTTCCATCTGCCGTCTTTTTCTAGCTGTTCGCCACTCCAGTCTGAGTCGTTAAATGGTGGGTTGGCTATGATAAAATCAGCTTTTAGGTCTTTGTGAGCGTCGTTTAAAAATGAGCCTTCGTTATTCCATATCACTTGTGAGCTTTCAATTTTTCTTATGGCTAGGTTCATTTTGGCGAGTTTGTAGGTAGTCTGATTTGACTCTTGACCATAGATTGAGATATCATCTAGCCTGCCTTGGCGAGATTTTACGAACTCTTCGCTTTGAACAAACATACCACCACTCCCACAGCAAGGGTCAAACACTCTGCCCTTATACGGCTCAAGCATGGCTACTAGGAGCTCTACGACGCATTTTGGAGTGTAGAATTGTCCGCCTTGTTTGCCTTCGGCTAGGGCAAACTCACCTAAAAAATACTCAAATACATGACCTAAAACATCGGCACTTTTACCAGTATCAAAGGCGATGTTGCCTATCAGGTCTATGAGTTCGCCTAGGCATTTGCTATCTAGATTGTCTTTGGCATAGACTTTTGGCAAAACTCCCTTTAAGGCATCGTTGTGTTTTTCTATCTCGTCCATTGCTTCATCTAGCATTTTGCCTATTTTGGGATTTTTGGCGTTATCTCTTATGTAGTTGTAGCGAGATTTTTCTGGGACGAAAAAGATATTGTCAGCTAGGTATTCGTCTGCATCTTCTGGGTCGGCTCCTTCGGATTGTTCTTTGAGTAATTCTTCGTATTTTTGCATGAAACTATCGCTAATGTAGCGTAAAAATATAAGTCCTAAAACTATGTGTTTATACTCTGCTGCATCGATGTTTTTGCGTAATTTATCGGCACTTTTCCACAACGCATCTTCTAGTTTGATTTCTACTTTCTTTGCCATTTTTATCCTTAAGTGGTTTTTCTTAGTGTAGCAAAAAAGCCTTATATTTGCCTAGCTTCCGCTAGGCTTAGGAATGATTAAAAACTATAAAATATCTGCATATTTTTTATTAAACCTTAAAGGCTTATGTTTGATTTTTTTATCCTTGCTTTCTACTTGTAAAAGCAATTCATCTCCTGCACTATTTAAAACTTTAATATTTTTTACAATTACTTTATTATCTTCAATATAAGTTTTATCAATTTGCGAATCATCCAACTTAGATAATATTATTTTTGTTTTTACATAGTTGTTATCTAGCTCAACATCTGCATAATAATTGCCTATACCTAAAATTTTTACCACACTAAAATTACTATTTGATAAAATTAAGATAGAAGATATTAAAAAGCATATTCTTTTAAAATATTGATTTTTTATAATAGGAAACGCTATGAATAAAATTGCCAACATAATTAATATGATTAATATAATTGAATCATCATTATTACTGCTTAAAATAAAAACACATAAAAAACCACAAGATAATAAGCTTGTAGCAAGAGTTAAATATTTAAAAGCCTTATCGATAATTCCTTTGGTAGAACTAATAAATATTAAATAATTACCTTCATGCAACATATAAATAAGTAAAACTCCTATCATTACCACAAAAAATGAAGATACTAGATATATAAATACATCCTTAAGTTCTAGACTTGGAATATAATGAATATTAAAAACATAATAAATAAAAATTGGCATTACAGCTACAAAATACATAGAATAAAATACTATTTTAAATATATTATCTATAAATTTTTTGTAAATTCTTTTCAATATCACACAAAATATTTTTACTAATTTATCATTCATAAATTTCTCCTTAATTAATAAAATTCACGAAAAATCTTACATATTCTCAAGGCAAATTGCAAATAAGATTTCGTTGTAAATTATACTCTATCAAGCTCATTTTTATCTTTAAAAATATTTTATTTTATATCTTATTCCTTGTTGGTTTATTTATAAAATAACTAAAAAAATAAAGAATTTAAAATCGGAATTTCGTTTGTTCATATTTGCTACAAACAAATGAAATTTGTATCTCAAATCATAGCCTAAAGCCACTAACTACCCACCGCGTTTGCCTAGGTAGATTTTAATTAGGGAGTTTATGTAGTTTTCTATGTCGTTTAATTTGTTGATTTTTGTTATGAAAGGTAGCATTTTTTACTATGAGTTCGGTTGCGATTTTGTTTTTGATACTTTCATCAAATTCAGGCACATTAGCAAATTTACTAAACTCACTATCAAGCAAGGCAATGATTTGCCCCACATCATCCTTATCAAAATCTCTAGCAAGATTACGCTCAAGCGGGTCATCTGTCAAATCCTTTTTAAAATCCTTAGCTAAATCACAGCTAAGCTTATAAAACTCACTCTCGCTAAGCCTTTTTGCTCTATAAACTTCTAAAATCTCCTCTATCCTTGCACTAAATCTTACAAAAATTTCAGGATTTATCACTTCGTATTTTTTCACTTCTTTTTCTAGTGCATTTAGCTTTCCATGAGCCTTCACCTCATCACTAAAATCACCCGCAACCCTTGAAAAATCATCGCTTAATATATCAAGCGGTTCATTTAGCGTATAAATTTGCCCTACCTTTAAATGCTCATCTAGTAGCTTTTGCATACTTTGCTCGTATTCTTTTAGGCTAAAATCCTCAGCATAAAAGACCTGTGCCGAGCTTCTTAGGCTTAAGTATTTTTTAAGGCTTGCCTTGATTTTCTCCTTTTCATCTTCGCTTAAACTTGCCCTTAGCTTACGAGTATTTAGCACCACACCCACAAGGTTGCTAAACCTTACTAAAATCTTGCAAAACCTATCCCTAAATGATAAATCCTTTAAAACCTTTAGCTTTTCTACCTCATCATCAAGCCCTGCAAACATCTCATCAAGCACGGCTAGGCTCTCCCGCATATCATCTAAAGAGCCGTCTATTTTAAAAACCGCCCCCACCAAATCACTCTCATCATATCCGCTAAGCGCGTCATATCTACTAAGCGTGGTATCAAGCTCACTAAGTAGCCCTCTATAATCCACGATTATCCCCTCATCTTTGCCCTCTTTTAGCCTATTTACCCTTGCTATGGCTTGAAGTAGATTGTGTTCTTTTAGGTTTTTATCTATATAAAGTTTTTTAGCACACGGAGCGTCAAAGCCCGTAAGTAGCTTATCTATTATAACAAACAAAGGTTCATTAAGGTCGTTTTGCCTAAGCTCGTTGCATTCTTTTTCACTTAAATACTGCCAGCCCAAATCCTTTAAAGTGTCTATAAAATACGCTTTTACATTGCTTTCTATACTAAAATCCATCGCCACACCTTTGAAATTTTAAATGCATTTTAAACAACTTGCATTGATTTAGGCTAAATGCAAAAGCCCTTGCGTGGCGGGAATTTAATTTGTGTATTTTTGGAATTTGAATTCGGAATTTCGTTTGTTTGGCAAAATTTTCACATATAAACCACTAACAACCAAAATTGAATTTGATTTTTTCAAATTGTAAATAAAATTCTAGCAAAAGCTTTAATTTATATTTGATAATTTATTCACTTTTATTATCGTATATCTTCTTAATATAAAAATTTAACATAACTTTAATTATTCTTATAAATTCATAAACCTGCATAAAAAAAATAAATATAAAATACACATAAAATGCAAAAACAACACAAAATAAAAGAGTTTGCCAATTAAAATCAAAAATTATCTTTGAATCTTTAAAGTAATAATCCTTACAAAAAATAAATATAAGAATACAGCAAAACAGCCTTATAGAAACTTTTAAAAAAATGGGTATAAATTGTAGTAAAGGCTTAAATACTTTTTCTCTATTTGCTTTATTTTCCATAAGTTTTTGAACAATAGGATTATTGTCAAATGCTGACAAAATAAATGGGGTAGCTGCTATTGTAAAACCAAACATTACTCCCACAAAAGATAATATATTGTTATTTATATTATCATAAACAGACATGGTTTCATAAATATATCCTTTCCAATTTCCCCATAATACTAAACCTATGCTTGCAATAGGTAAAAATAAATTTTTAAATATCCACTCTATCCAAACCAAGACTTCTACCTTTTATAATTAATTCTTTGTATATTTCCAAAGAAATTTCCAACCTATCTTTATCTTCCTTGTTGCTATCAAAATCAGACAAGTCTTTATCTACTTCTATTTTAAATTTTAATAAATTTTTTATCAATTCAAAAGCTTCAGTATCTCCATCGTTATTCTTGTAAGATATTTTCAAGTTATTAAATTTCTTTTTTATCTCTTTTTTATAACTTTTTACAAACAAATCAATAATTTTTTCTTTACACTCATCTGACTTATCCACTAAGTTAAGTGTAAGTTTAATTTTACTATCTGGGTCTGACATAAGCTCTGCTAGTGTTGTTCCATCAGTTTGTGTTAAAAATTCAGCAAGTTGCAAATCTTCTATATCTATTTTTTCAATAGCTGATGCTACTCTTGCTATCTGTTGTATAACATCATTGCGTTTTAGTTGAGTTATCTTTACATTTCCTTCTACATTTTTTATTCCTTTTTCTATTTCTGATGAAGTTGTAGCATTCTCCCCATCTTGGATAATTAAACAACTTGAATTTTTAAAATACACGCAATGTGTCGGTAATTTTGATTGTATTTCTATATTGTCTGGTTCAGTATTTTTATTATCTAAAGAGCCTTCTACTTTATTTTCATACAAACACTTAACATCTTTTGCTAATAAAAAACATATCGTATCATCAAATACATTTGATGTAAATTTTGCCCTATGTTCAAAACTATCAAGATAAATAGATATTTCTTTTTTACTTTTTGTAGATATATAAAAATATCTTTTGCTCTGTGTTTCATTATTATCTGCTTTGCATTCACAATTAAATTTCATTAGCAAATCTTCAAAAGACAAATTTGTAAATAAGTTATTGTCAACTTTAACTTTATATACATTAGCTGATAATTTTTTAGACATCAATCACTCCATTAAAAAACAATGTTTTAATATTTGGATTATCATACTATTTAAATTTTAAAATACACAAAAGCACTAATATTGAAAAATAAATTTGATATGTTTATATGTAAAAATACACGAAATAAATTCTACAAAGCTCCAAATGTCACTTGTTTGGCTTTGGAATTTATTTGCGTATTTGGAATTTGAATTCGGAATTTCGTTTGTTTGGCAAGTTTAGGCAAACAAACGAAATTTGGTTTTAACTTGGGATTATTGAGTTTTTACGCATTGTTTTTTGCAAGGCAAATATACAAAACGCAAGAACTAAATAATAAGCTATATTAAGCCTTGAGACCCCACCATCTATCGCTACGGCTCGTTTTAGCTCGGGGGCTTTGTCTAGCAAATCTGATGATTTTAGCTCGCCTTTATAGTCTTTTAATGTCTTTTTGGCGTTTAATTCACTTATCGGCTCTTTAGCTAAAATCTGTCTTGATAATTCTAGTGCCTTTTGACTGTCTAACTCATCTATGGCTTTATATAGATAATGATTTCTCGCATCTTCTGAAAACGCCCCTAAAAATGGGGTTATTATGCTAGGGCTATAATATATCCCAACAATACCTATTAAAGCAAAAAATACCAACAACCCATTTTTTCTATACACCAACACAGCAAAACAAACATAAGCAATAAATAATAAACTTGGACACACAATTATTAAAAAATATTTAAACTTAACTAGCTGTTTATTCGCAACAATATCAGCAACAGATAAAAAGTAACCGTGTTTAAAAAGCAAATAAGATATGCAAAACAAACCAAACACCATTAAAATATATCTTGCTGTTTTATTTGCCATAAGGTTAAACATAAATACATAAGACATAACAGCATATATCACATCATAATCTTCACTAATTGCAATATTTATTACAATTAGAGTAATTATAAAATGCATTATATATTTACAAATTATAGATAATTTAGATTTTCTAGGTTCTAAAAAATAATAAAATATAAAAAACAATGCAAAAACCATAGCAATTAAAACAGAGAAGAAAAAGAAAACTTTTAGGTATTCTGTTTGCTGATTAATAAAATCAATAATTTCTTTTCTTTCAAAAAAAGCATAATCAATTAAAACATACCCACCAACCATACTTAAAGTAAAAATAATTATTTGAAATAAATCAGAATGATGGTCGCTTACAATCCTATTTAGTTTCAATAAAATCCAGTCTAGTTGTTCTCTCATGCTAAGTTTTCCAAACTTATTATTTTTATCTTCATCTAATACTTTATCTTGATATTTATATTCCAATTCTTTCAAATATAGTTCAATATTTTTGTATCTAGAAGCATCTATTGTATTGTGCTTATTTATTAAAATATCTTTAAATATCCTATATGTTTCTCTTAAATTTACAATAACTTCTAATTTATCTTTATTATCAATATTTTGTTTTTTTAGCTTTAAATAATTTGCAATACTTTTTTCCATATCTTCTATGCTAGAATGTATAATTTGCATAAATGTTATATCCACAATCGTGTTTTGTTGCATATAAGCTAAGCTCAAAATGGGGGTATTTTGAAAAATAGTGCTATTAAAATTAACCACATTGCCTATTTCTGCTTTATCCAAATCTACAAATTTTTTAAATGTTGAATTAGCAAAATCAAGATTTTGCTTAAATTTAGAAGATGTGAAAAATATATTTTCAAGTATTTCGCAATTATTAATATACAAATTACCATTAAATTCTGCCCCTACGAATGTAATATCTTTATTGATTTTTACATTATCTAATTTAAAATCTTTGTTAAATTTTACATTTTTAAAAGATAACTCTCTATTTATTTCTTTCCTATTGCTTCTTACCACAAAACTACCATTAAAGGTAGAATTATTGAAACTAATCTTATCTTGATGAAATAATTCATCATCATATTCAAATTCTCTATTAAATGTACATGTTTCAAAATTAATACTAGATTTTATTTCTATTCCACAAAAAGCGATATTTTCAAATTTAGACATTACAAATAATATATCTTGTTCAAAAGTGTTTTTACCATATTCAGAATCAAATTCTATATCTTTAAAATCAATATCTTCAAATTTTACTTGTTTATATTTATTGTCAAAAACATTATTACTAAGATTTATTTTATTGTTAAAAGATGATTTTTTAAATAATAATTCATAATTTTGTGATTCTTCTATATGTATCAAAGGCAAGCATTCGAACTTACAATCATAAAAAGCAATAACTTCTTTATTATGAGAATTTTTAAATTTATCACTAACTCTTGAATTTAATATAAGAAATTGAGTATCAAATACGCAATTATTAAAAGATAATTTATCATTAAATTCGCAATTATCAAAATATAATTTTTTAAATTTAATATCATAAACTCTCTGAATATCGCTTGAATTAAATATACAATTTTTAAAACTGATTTTTAAAAATTCACTTAACTTAAAAAATAATTTAAACAAATCATTACAATCAAATTTGCTAAGCTTAAAAACAATATTTTCAAATACTATTTCATTAAATGAAAAATTCAAGTGCTTGCAACAAATACTATCAATAGTTGTTTTTTCTTCATTTCCTTGAAATGAAATTTTATCTATAACATTTAAATCACTATATGTAATTTTACATAGTAAGCTGTTTTCAACCACAAATAAATTTTTTATATTTTGTTCAATCTTTTTTTCATCGTATATTTTTGCCTTCACAATTCTTTTTGCAGGACTATTTTTTCTTAAGTTGAATGCAACCTTATTAAATTCAACAATTATTTTACCTCTTTCTTTATCCATTGTTTTCCTTTAATCATACATACTTAAAATCTTTACCCGAATATTACCACTTAAAAGTTCGGTTAAAAGGTGAAATTGGGGGAAATTTCAGCTATTATTAGCTCGTTTAGGCACTCCAAACGCTCATCACACATAATTACCCCCCCCCAACTTATTCTGTTCTTATAAACTTAGGAATTTTACTTTTAAAAAATTAGTTTTAGATAAATTATATCTCGTGCTACCTTGTGCTAACTTCATTAATTTTTCCATAAAAATAGAACTCCTAAAATAAAAACTCGCATACTTAGTATTTATCATTTCATTAGGTCTAAAGCCAAAGCTATTTAAATATAAATTTCACATTCTTCTAAAATAACAAATAAAGTCCATATTTCGTATATGATTTTAGATTAAATAGTAAAAAATACATCTTCTTTATTTTTTTCACCATCGTTTATTTTAACACTATCAAAAATATTTTTATATGTAATGCAGTTTAAGTTATCATCTTCAAATTTTTTTCTTTTTTATCTGAAAGCCTATTGTAAGCTAGACCTAAATCATTAATCGTTACTTTTTGCCAAAGGCTGATAAAGTTAGCAAACCTTGTTTTGCCACTTAGTAGCTCGTTTATTGGACGGAATTTTTCTTTTTCTAATTCTGATTTTAAATTCTTTAAATTTTATATACTCATCATAGCAATTTAAAATCTCGGCAGTTTTTCAGTATAATTTATCGGTATTTTATCGGTTAGCAGCTGTAATCAGCCAAGAATTTCTTTAGTGTATTTTCAATCAAACATAATTTATAAGCCAAAAACTAACTTTCTTGCCCTGTTCTTAGGTAAGTTAAATTATTAAATATGTTTTTAACTTAAATAAGCTAAATTAAAACATATTTAATTTAAAAATATTAATATACTCATTTAAACATTCCAAAGCAAAGGAGTCACAAATGAATAGTGTTAGCACTATTGAAGAGCTAAAAGCACAAAATCCAAAATTTGATTTGGCGCTAGGCGTAAGACTCATAAATAGTGGAGATATTATAGGTGGGGGATATCAAGTAATATTCGCAAGTGAACTAGAAATATCAACGAGTTCAAACATTAGCTATGAAGATGCCGAACAATCCCTTAAGAAAATGGTTAGTCTTATGGGTTTTAATGCTATCATCAATATAGTAAGATCTCAACATACTAAGAGTATGAATGCTAGTGAGACAGCACAAACTCATACAAGTTATAATCGCAACATAATAACTAATAATTTATCTTCATCAATATCTACAACAAATACAAGTTCAACAATTACGGTCAATAATGTATTTAAACTAAAAGGTACTGTGGCATTAATAGGTAGAGAAAATCACGCAAACGGAGTAGAAATTGATTATGAAAGATTAAAGCAAAATTGTATAAATTTCTACGAATGCATAGAATTTTTAAGATATGTTTACAAATCTAATCAAGAGCTAAAAACAATACACCAAGAAAGTAAAAATTATCCAATCAATTTAACAATTATTCTTATTATCTCATTGATATTTGCATGTAATTCAAGTCTAATTACAGGAGCTATAATTTTCTTAGTATATTTCATAATATCATGGCGTTATTATGAAAGCACAATTACTAAAGAAAATAATACATATAAAGATTTAGCATCAATGGAACCTAATCTAAAAACTTTGGTGAATAAATACGGCGAAGTTATTTTTGATATTTATCAATTATCACCATATATTACCTTAAAACATGTAGGAGAATAAAATGGATTTAATAACATCACTAGAAAATACAGAAAAGAATTTAAATAAAGCTGGAAAATATTGTGTAGCTTTTGATTTGATGGCTAATACAAGAAAAAATGTATCAGAAAATGAGTTAAAAAATAATATCAGCAAAAACATGGCATTTATACTATTTAAAGCAACCCCTGCTGCATTTTTTATATTTATACTATTTAAAATATTTAATTAAGTCTAAAGCCCTAAAATTAGGGCTTTGCTTAAAGTTTTTACAATCATTTCTTTAATATTTTTGAAGCTTTACATATTTTTAATTTTATTTTATTAGTTTGTATTATTGTTAGCTTGATTTTTTACTAGGAATTTGTTTCGTGTATTTTTGTAGAATTTGAAATAGGAATTTCAAATAATAATTTAAACTAAACAACTAAAAAATATAAAATAAAAAGTTTTGTTAATCACATCTATAAATCTTTATAAATTCTATATCTAAATAATGTATTTAGGGTTTAAATTCAATAGAATTTAAACCCCTTTTTCTTAAAATTTAATTATAAATGAAAGTACTAAAAGTAAGCCTAATGCAATAAGTTGAGATGGTCTTTGAAACCTATTAGCATCTTTTAAATTAGAACCTTCCACAATAGGTATAACAGTAGATAATGCTGCAATAGGACCACCTGTTAAAAAATACTGCGCAATTGATGCACCGCCAGCAGCAACTAAAGCAAGTGCGAAAGTATAAGGACAACTACTCATAGTAGCTTGCAAAAATGGTAAAACTATAGCCGAGCTTGCACCATAACTTTGTGTAATAAATCCAGCTACAACAGCTACTACAAACATTGCTTGAACAGGGGCGATTTTTAAAATAGGTTCAAAAACATCTGCAATAATTTTTGCTAACCCTATTTCTTTAATAGTAACACTCATAAACAAAAATGTTATAGTTGCAACAAGTGGGATTGCGATTTTACCAACGCCATCTATCATTTGTTTTTCAGCACTAAAAATATTCATTTTTGCTAAAATAATAGTCAAAACACTAGCAAAAACACCGAGTAAAAATATAGGATAGCCAAAAATAAAGCCAGCAAAAAGTGCTATAAAAGGTAAAAATACCACGAAAGTATTATATTTACTTTTCTGTTCTTCTAGTTCTTTAATAGCTTGATTTAATTTATCTTTATCTATGCTAATAGAATATTTTTTTCTATAAATTTTAGACCTAATAGCAGAACAAATAATCAAAAACACGGCAATTGCAATACCAAAAATATTTATAAGACCAAATCCAATATTAGTAGCCCCAATAATAGCAACCTGTGTTGGGTGAGTAAAGCCACCAAAATTGCCTAAATGTCCTGCGTGAGCGTGAATAGCTGCTGAATGATTTGGATTCATTCCTAATAAAACCGATGGCTTTGCAGTTACAACTGCAGTTACAGATGGTTGAGTAAAACCTGTAAGCATTCCAATTACACCTGCACCAATAGCACTAGCTGCTGCAATTCCTTCTCCGCCACCAATTTTTCTACCAATTTTAATAATTAATTTTATAATATCATCCATAAAACCGCTTGCTTGCATAGTTCCTATAAACATTAAAATACCAGTCATATCTAAAATCACAGGATTAAGTCCTGATAATAATAATTTGTTTAAAGTAAGTTCTCTTATATCAAGCATAGCAACTAAAACACTAATTGTAGTGCCAATAAGTGCTGTTAAATAAAGTGGTGTTTTTCCAATTACCATCAAAATTAGCGTAATGCTCATAATAATTTGAGCAACAATAATATAATTCATAATCCATCCTTTATATGTTTATCTCAACTACAAATAATAAAATTAAAAATATTTATAGTAATTTTCAAATTCTTTTTTGATTTCATTATTTGAAAAACCATTAGATAAAAGCATTGTTAAAAACAATCTTGCTTTTAAACTATCAAAAAAACTCCCCATAATAAAGCCATTTTTTTGCATATCCATCTCGCTTCCTTCATAAGCATATGTTTTATAAGCACTCATTCCACTTCCTGTACGAGTTGTGATAATGCAAGGAATTTTTAAGTTTAATTCTTTTAATTTTCTAGCCGCAATAAACGATACATGACCAGCTCCAAAACCATCAATTACCAAACCATCAAAACCTGATAAATTATTTAAAAACATACTATCACCATCAAGGCAAGTAGGGATTATTGCTACATTTTTATTTAAACTATTAGGCGTTTTATAAATCTTATTTTTATAAATTGGACTTATATAAATTACATCTTTTTCATAAATATAACCTATATTTCCACCATTAATAGATACAAAAGTTTCAAGTGAAAAAGAATTGCTTTTATGTATAAATCTAGGTTGATAAATAGTATGATTAAACACACAAAGAACCCCACGATTTAAGGAATTTGTATTGCTTGCTACTAAAATTGCTTGATATAAATTACTAGCCCCATCGGCTCCTATTTCACTAGGATTTTTCATAGCACCAGTAATTACTAAAGGAGCTGCTTCATCCCAAAATAAACTAAGCAAAAATGCACTTTCTTCAAGAGTGTCAGTTCCTTGAGTAACAACAACTCCAGTTGAGCCATTTTTAATCTCTTCTTTTGCTGTTTTTAACACTTCTAATAAATTATCATAATTTAAAGATGGGCTAGGAAGAGATAAAATCGTTTTTGCTTCTATTTTTATATCTTCGCTTAACCCTATGCTTTCAACCAACATTTTTGCATCTAATTTAGGATTTACCCCACCACTACTATCTTTTAGCATACAAATAGTTCCGCCAATACCTAATACACTTATTTTCATAAATACCCCCTAAAATAAAATGTATAAGTATTATAAAAATATAGCTTTAAATAAAGCATAATTTAGCCTTATAATATGTCAAATAATTGCTCTAATTTCTAAGATTATAAATTAATCAAAAACTTTTTATTTTTTAGTTTAAATTAATTATAAGATTTAATAATTTGAAAATCTTTTTGAGTGCTTTGAAGTATCGTTTTCTATCTTAAAATAAACAAACATAATAATCATATCAGTTACATTGCTAACATTCCAGCTGCTTATAGCACTAAAGTCTTTTTTTGTATATTTAAAAAGTATGCCAATATCAGCAATAGCACTTGTATCTATATCACCTAAGCTTATACTCAAATCATTTACTAATGCTTGTAATTCTTCTTTTGTTTTAGTGTTGTATTTAATATAGATTATTTTGTAAAATTTTTTCATTCATATACCTAATAATATAGTCTAAATGTATGGATTATGTCTTGCTTATCTTAAGACTATAATTAATACAAAGGTTAAATCTTGATAATTTTCTTATGGAATTTAAAACAAGAATTTCAATTTATTGCTAAGCAAAATTTTTTAATTTATATATTCGCCGATTTTTATTAGTAGTGTATAAATTTCCTTGATAAATACCAAAACAACCATATATAAAATAGCTAATTTTATTGATTTTACTAAAATTACAATTCACAAAATAACACCTAAAACTATTTTGTAATTTTCATACTATTCTTCAATATTTAAATACTCTATTAAATCCTTATAATTATTTAAATAATGCTCGGCACTTGCTCTTGGCTCACTTGAACTTATAAAAACTTTTTTAATAGTTTTATTTTTAAGCATTTTTTCATTCTCACTAACAAAAACAGCGCAATCACCTAAAAATTTCCTTAACAAATCTTGACCTATTTGGCTTTTGTGATTTTTGCACTGAATTAATACACACTCATTTTCTTTATAACAAACCAAATCTATCCCGCCATCGTTTTTACCATTTATAAAGCCGTGTGGAAAGACCTTGTAGCCTTGCTCTTCGTAATATTTTTTAATTTTTAATTCATATAATCTGCCCTTTTTTTCATTTTCGCTTTCTGCTTTGTAGATTATAGATTTTGTTATTTTGTGGTAATTTGGCATTTTACTGCTTAAAATTTCACTAAATTTATACTTATTAACAACTTTCAAAATCGCTTCGTCAAGCTCTTTTTCATAAGCCTTTAAAATATCTTCATAGTTAGAATTTAATTCTTCTTGTTTTTTAAATTCTATGCTATTTTTGATAGCAAAATATCTTTTTTTAGCATTATTATCACTCATTTTTGCTCCTTAATTTTCACAACTATTAAAAAATATTTGAAATTTAGAATAAATATTATTATAAATTAATATAATCACAAATCTTAAGGGGGAAATTATGAAAAAACTTATATTAATATTATTTTACCTTTCTACAATATTTGCAAATAGCGTCCCGCAAACTCCAGCCAACACAATACAAGATAAGCATTTAATCATAAAAGCTCACGATAATAAAACTTTTTGTCTAGCTCCAAGACAAGTGCATGATAGGGTCATAATCGGTATGCTAGATTGTAAACAAGCAGTAGATACGAGATATGATTTATACAAAAGACTTGCTTTTAAATATAAAGACAATTGGCTATGTGCAAGTCTTAGCGATAGGTTTAAAAGTGGACAAACCAAACAAGATTTCTTTGAATTAAAGCCTTGTGTTTTAAACGATAAATCTCAATGGTTTAGCATAAAAGATACCTTTAGCTTACCAGCTTACATTGATGTAGAAGTAAAAGAAAGCGAGTATAATTTACTAGCTACAAAAAACAAAAACGCCAATAAAATAACCATAGATAATGACGAAATGAAGCAGTGGCTACAAGCAGTTCCACCGCCTATTAATTACGCTCTTAAAACTTCTATATATTTTCGTTCAAAATCAAATAATAAATTAGAACTATTTTATATTACAAAAAATGGAGCTTCAAAAACACCATTTAATTTTTATTACGATATTACAAGTGGTAAAATAGCTCTTTTTAACCCTAGCAGTGGGACTTTTGAGTGCCTTGAAACTAATCTTAGCAATCAAGACGCTAGTTTTTTAAAGTTTTCTAAATGTAATTTTTACGGATTTGAAAATAGATTTTATTGGAATTTAAATTTATTTGAAAATTCTTATATATTAGATATTAATAAAAATATTTTAGATGTTTCAAGGGGCAGTGAATTAGGAAAATTATTTATAAGTGATATAAATTATTATAAAACCCATTTATCTCCTAGCGTTTTATTAGATGGTAAATTATCATTTGACTTTAGCGTTTATGAATTAAGGAATTTTAACGCAAGAAATTTAGGGCTTTTCTCTAGCCATTGTGGTGCAGAAAGAAGAACAAAACGAGAAGTTATATCAAATAGCTTAGCTAATTTTAACCCTTTACAAGCAAATTGGAAAGCACGATTATTAAGCATTGCAAGGACTACTGATAGCAGCACTGATGCTAGTGGGATTTGTGGAATTTGTATGCTACATACTTATGAAATAGTTTCTTTACTAACTCAAGTATATCCACATAGTCCTATATTAAATTATAGTTCTACTGGATATTTATTTGATTATATGGACAATGTATCTCCATTTACTACATTTGCTAGAAGAAACCCTGCGATGTATAATTTAATGGGTGAAGCACTTGAGTTATGGGGACAACAATTGGCTTTAGGTGAAGGACTATATTCAAGGGGTATTAGGGCGATTTGGGCTTTAACTAGCAGTATTTTGCCAAGACAAGAATGGAGTCTTAGCACTATCACAACTCAAGATAATTTAAGATCTCAATTAAGGGGTATTTTAAATTCTCCTGCTGGTTCTTTGTATATTGCATTAATGAGTTTAGATAACGGCAGAGCACACGCAGTTCCTATCATCATTACAAACAACGGAGCAGTAGTAATCCCAACAAATGCTCAAAATATAAGCGAAGAAGATTTTACAAGCTTTATAGCACCTACACAAGATGAGCGTACTTTGTTAAGAAACCTATCTGCTAATAATAGATACAACATACAAGCCATTAGCTTAATTGGTTTAGCTGGTAATAGAGATAATATATTTGAAGAATATTTAAATCAATTTGATTGTACTGGTGGTGGTGATTTTAGACGAGGAAATGGACATATACTAAATCCTAATCACGCTGATACTTGTGATAATGATAGATGTGATTTGATGGAGATTGAGCATAATTTTTAAGAATTTAAATCGCTAATTTTTTGGCGATTTAAATCAAAATATTTTAGCTCTTTTATTATAAATTAATTGCTAAGAATTTAATCCTTAAATAACAACTCTACAACCTTTGCAATAATTGCTAAAAAAATTAAGAATATAAAAACTACAAGTAAAAGTCTAAAAACACCTAAGCCAAAAAATAAAAGTAAAGCTAAGATAAATAAAAGTCCTAAAATCCACATATAAACTCCTTTTTAATTTCGTATATCTTAGCAAAAGTAAAATCCTGATTATGTCTATATAAAAAGATTTTAATAAATTTAAAATACAAATTTTGATTTATAACTTTACAATTATTCTTTAAAATGCAGCGAATTTTTTTGGAATTTAAAAAAAGGAATTTCATTTGAAACTCCCATTTGAAATTCTTAGACTTATTCGTTTTCTTCACAAAATTTCTTATAAAACTCCGGCAAATGTTCTAAACTCTTACAACCTGCAAACATATTGTTCATATTAGTTACCTTACTTGTATCCCAAGTATTTATTCCGCTAAAATTTGTCCTTTTACTATCAAATATAGTAAATAAATAACTCATATCTGTGATTAAACTTGTATCAATCTTATCTAGTTTAATATCATCAGTATAAACTAATGCCCTTAACTCAGCTTTGTTTTTTGGTTTAAATTTGCCATTTTTCATATCTACCCACTTATTTTTAGCAATAAACTTTGGAAGTTTTGCTAAATAATAAAAGTTTTCAATAATCTCATCTTTACTGAAACTTTTTAGATTTTTAGGATGCAAATTGATACAATCTTTAAACATATTATTCATATGCTTTACATTTGTCATATCAAACTCAATTGCTTGATTAAAGTTTATGCAACCTTCAAACATATTATTCATATTAGTTACTTTACTTGTATTCCACTCTAACTTTTTGTTAAAAAACATACAATTATAAAACACACTATCCATATTAACTACATTGCTTGTATCCCACTTTTCTATACCACTAAAATCATCCCTAAAAATACCTAGAAAAAGATAGCTCATATCTGTAATAAGACTTGTATTAATGTCTCCTAAATAAACACTATCATCATATAATATCTTTTCTAGTTGTTTTTTGTTTTTTGGCTTGTATTGCTTTTGATTATTTGAGTTTTTTCTTTTTATATTTTTGAAAAATAAGCGTGTAGAGTTAAAGCGATTATAAATTCCCATTACTATCTTAAAAAATCCTAAAGCTTGTTTTGGGTACAAAACTGCAATACATTCTAAATCACCTACACAAAGCCTTTTTATAGCTAGGATAAGCTTTCTAAATGATGAGTGATTTACGCAAGGTAGCTCGTGTATATACTCATCATCAAACATACACTCAGTATAAATAGCACTACTCATATCAAAATTTACTTTTTGTTTGAAGTTTTTACAACCATAAAACATTTGCTCAAAATTGATTACTTTTTTAGTGTTAAAGCTTATAGATTGATTAAAGCTTTCACACTTAAAAAACATAGAGCTCATATCTTTTACTTTTAAGGTATTAAAATCTAAGCTTTGATTAAAATTTTCGCAACCACTAAACATATTATTCATATTAGTTACATTAGAAGTATCAAATGTTAAAGCTTGATTGAAGTTCTTGCAATCATTAAACATACCACTCATATTAGTTACATTGCTAGTATCCCATTCGTTTATACCACTGAAGTCTTTTCTATTACTCCAAGCAAAAAGTTCACTCATATCGGTTATAAAGCTCGTATCAATATCGCCTAGATAAACACTCTCATCTCTTACTAGTTCTTGTAATTCTTCTTTTGTAGTTGGTTTATATTTTTTCATCTCTAATCCTTAAATATTAATTCAATAATCTTGCCAATAATTGCAAGTATAATAAGCCCTATAAAAATCAAAAGCAAAAGCCTAAAAACTCCTAAGCCAAAATAAAAGCAAAGCTAAAATAAACAAAAGTCCTAAAAGCCACATATAAACTCCTTTTTAAGTTTTGCTTATCTTAGCAAAAGCAAAGTCGTGATTGTGTCCATATAAAAAAAGAATTTAAAATAAGAATTAAAGCTTTTATTTTAATCCTTAAAATACAGCGAATTTGTTGGAATTTAAAATAGGAATTTCATTTAAAATTCCTAATTCAAATTCTTAGGCTTATTCTTAGTTTTATTTATAAAATTACTTGTAAAACTCAGGTAATTGCTCCAAACTCTCGCAACCTTCAAACATATCTTCCATATCAGTTACTTTGCTGCTGTCAAAATCAAGCTTTTGATTAAAGTTTTTACAATATATAAACATATTGCACATATCAATTACATTTCTTGTATCAAAACTCAAAGGCTGATTAAATTGCTTACATTCAGCAAACATTGCATTCATATTGATTACCTTACTAGTATCAAAATTTACAGGCTGGTTGAAATTTTTACATTCGTTAAACATTTCACTCATATCGGTTACTTTACTAGTATCAAAATTTACAGGTTGGTTGAAATTTTTACACCTGCTAAACATTGAACTCATATTTGTTACATTGCTAGTGTCAAATTTAAGTGTTTTATCAAAACTACTACAACCAAAAAACATACCACTCATATTTGTTACATTGCTAGTATTAAAGCTAAGATATTGATTAAAATTCTTGCATTCATAAAACATACTACTCATATTTGTTACATTTTTGGTATCAAACCATAAAGGAGAGTTGAAATTATCACATTCATAAAACATTGAGCTCATATCGGTTACTTTGCTTGTATCCCAAGTATTTATCCCAGAAAAATCCTTTCTAAGGCTATCTTCAAAAAGCCCACTCATATCGGTAATCAAACTCGTATCAACTTCATCAAGGCTAAGCACATTAGAATAAACCAATCTTTTTAGTTTTTCTTTGCTTGTAGGCTTAAATTTACGATTTATTACTTCCTTGTTTTTAAAGTGATTTAAAACAAGCTTCATAGCAGGTTCACAATCATAAAAATATTCAAGCAATTCATTTATCTCAAACTTTTCAAAAAAGCTTGAATTCATTTCATAACAACCTTTAAATATGCTTTTTAGACCATCAACAAATATTTCTTCATCGTTATACATATTGCTTATATCAAAATCAAAAACTTGATTTAGTTTTTCGCAACCCTCAAACATAGAGCTCATACTCTCAACATTGCTAGTATTGAGATTTAAAACTTGATTGAAATTACTGCAACCTTCAAACATAGAATCCATATATTCAACATTGCTAGTATTGAGATTTAAAACTTGATTGAAATTACTGCAAAAAGAAAACATATTTCTCATATCTCTTACACTAGAAGTATCAAAGGCAATAGGTTTATTAAAATTACTACACCATTTAAACATATCACTCATATCGGTTACATTTGAAGTATCAAATACTAAAGCTTGATTGAAATTACTACAACCATAAAACATAGAGTTCATATCTTTTACATTGCTAGTATTCCACTCATTTATACCATTAAAATCAGCTCTTAAGCTATTATAAAAAAGCTCACTCATATCGGTGATAAGGCTCGTATCAATATCGCCTAGATAAATACTCTCATCTCTTACTAGTTCTTGCAATTCTTCTTTTGTAGTCGGTTTATATTTTTTCATAAAATCTCCTTTAAATTATAATTTAAGCGGCTCATCACTTAACATAAAATCATCAAATTCTTTTTGGCTTACAAACAAATCATTCACTCCATAAGCACTTGCAAGTTTTATCAAAGCTTCATCAGCTTTTGCGTAATCATTATTAGCCATAGCACTGCTAATATCAGCAAAACTTAGCTCGCTAATATCTTTTAGATTACTTATATATTCATTTGTAAAGCTTTCTAAATGAAGTCTATTTTCTATCATTTTTGGCATTATTTCTTGATATAAAGCTTCTATTTCTTCTCTTCTTGCTTTAGCCATTTTTGCCTTTGCACAAATAATAGAAAAAGCATTAATAGCCATATCTAAGCTTCTTGCAAAAACAACTACACTAAAAGCACATATTAAAATAGAAATAATACTTGCTATAATTGAGCTAAAGGCTCCAAATATAGGTGTTAATACTGCTGTTAGTTTAGCATCAAGTATAGCTGAATACATTGCCATAATCATTGCAAAAATAGCTTTTAAAGAATTTCTTAATACTTCTTTTACACTTTTGATTTTGCCGGTTATAAAATCAATAATTGAGTTATAAACTATTTTAAAACCATCTCTAATTTTACTCCAACAATAAACTATTTGACCACCAATTTGTGTGCAAAATTGACTAGCAATGCTAATTACTACATCAATAGCACCATAAAATGAGCCTTTTATCCCTGAATTAATCATTACTTGTTGGCAAGATTTTAAAATTCTACTTACCCTCACTTTTAAATCTTCATGATGGTTATAATAAAATTCATCTTTGCATTCTTTAACTATTTCAGCACTTAAATTGCTTAAAACCATTATGGTTATATCGCTTAGTGTAGTCTTTGCAATATGAACTCCGCTTTCTTTGATTTGTTCTTTTATAGTTGTATTTAATGCAGTATTGCTATCAGTATTGTTTAAAACAGCATTTTTAATATCTTTGTATTTTTGAAGTTCTTTTTTTAATTCATCATTGTTTTTATCTAATTCTAGCTTTTCTTTAATTTCACTGATTTTTTCATCACATTCTTTTGTATAGGCTGTTTTTACTTCTTTGCTTATTACACCTTCTTTTAAATTATCTTGTAAGTATTTTAAAGTATCTTCATTTAATTCTCTTTTTTCTATATTTACTATTTTATCTACTACCAATATGGCTGTTTTACTTTTATTTTCTAATATTTTTTTAGTTTGTTTTGCGATATTTATTTCATCTTCATTGTTTGAATTATTTATTATATTATCACACTCATTTAAGTATGTTTTATATTCACTCTTGCTTAATTTTAAAGATTTTACTTCTTGTAAAGTTGTTAAATTTTTTTTACTTACCTTAATCTCACCAAGTCTAGTTGCACTTAGATTTGTATATCCAGCGTCTACTTTATGCCCTGCACAAACTACTTTACCTTCTATACCATCATCACCTACCATTGCTTTTGCTATTTTAAATTGTTCTTTTATTTTCTCTTGAACATCTTCTGGTTTTTTATAAAAATCATCTGAATTAATTTCGTTTTTTAATTTTTCTTTTTCACTTACCCATCTTTCATAAGTTGAGCTATCTACCATCAGCTTTTCGTATTTTTTAAACTGCTCATCATATACACTTGCTGTTGTAGCTTTTAGCTGATAACCTTCAATTACTTTACCATTTTCATTAAGTATGATGATGTCGTTTTGTGTATCGTTAAATTTATAATTTACCAAATCTTTATTTTTAGCTATTTTTAGCATTTCTTTTTCGCTATAGTTTGTATAAAGATTATTATTTTTAGTTGAAAGTGCTTCTAGTTTTTTTGCAATCGTGTTATTTTTTAAAGCATCTGGATTTAAATAATTGCTAACAAAAGCATCTCCGTTTAAACCTTTTTTATTTAAGTGATTTTTAATTTCATCAACACTTGCGTTTGTACCTAGATTTTTTATAACTTCTTTAGCACATACGCCTTGAACAATCTCTGCTATCGTATCAGTTGTTAAAGCGTGATTTTTGCTGTTTTCATATGCAAATTCTGCGTTTAATTCTCCTACTTGTTGATTTTCATAATTATGGCCAAAACCTTTTGGGTTTTTTCCATAAGATCGTATGCCTTCTTGAACACTGCTAGTAGCCATAGCTCTAGCTACAACTGCACCAAAAGAATTACCTTTAAAAATATTATGTCCTAATTTAGCTGAAGTTTGATTTCCTAATTCTTGCATTAGCTCATCAAAAAATAAATTTTGCGTCATTTTTACTCCTTTAAAAAAGGTGGCAAAAGCCACCTAAAAATTTATTTATTCATAATGCTTGCTGCGAACTCTTGAGAACTTAAAATAGCAGCTTTAAACTCACTTGCAATCTTGCCATCTTTACTCAACACATTCACTTTACAAATTCCACTCATTATTTTTACAATATTTACAATGTATTTCATAAACGATTTTTCGCCATTTGAATATGTAGAATAATCATTATTACCTTCAACCATTGCTCTAAACTTAGCTAAGTCTTTTACAAGTAAAACATCAAGTTTTTCTATTTCTCTAATAGCTTCATTAACGATAGTTGATATTGAGTTAGTTGCTATTCTTGCTGTATCCATTTCTTCTTTTGCAACATTTGCTTTTGCAAGATTGCTTCTAGCATCATCTAGTGCTTTTTCGCCTGCTTTTGAGTATAAAAATCCACCTAATGCTAACACAGGTGCTGCAACAATGCCACCAAGCACAGCCATTCCACCTGCCATACCAAATCCACCTGCAGCTAAACTTCCACCACCTAGCCAAGCTAAGGTTGCATTAGTTGCTGCTGCACCACTAAGACTTACTATCGCTGTGCCTGTAGATGCACTTGCAAGAAGTCCAACACTTCCATAAGCTCCAACCCCAGCTAAAACACCAGCTCCAAGAGAAGCTATACCACCGCCTGCAAGCTCTGCAAAACTAATAACACTTTCTTTAGTAAATGCAATAAATTCTTTAATATCAAAACTCAAATCATCTTGTGAAAAATCACTCTCTTCAATGTTTTTAATCTGTGAATATATATCAATAAATTCACTAAAAGAATGCTCGTGAATATGTATTTTTGCTAAACCTAAATTTTCTAAAGCTTTATTTGCTTGGTCTCTTGATTTTTCTAATTTACTTTTAGCATCATCAAAAATACCTTGCGCTTTAGAATTTATATTCTCAGCTTCTTTTTTATCGCAATGTCCATCATAAGCTTTTTTTGCTCCAAAAGCACCTGCTGCTACTGCTATACCACCTAAAATAAAAGGAATTGGCATTTTAAATCTCCTTAATTAAATTAATTTTATATTTTTTATCTACTTTAAATTTATCTTGTAAAGCATTGCAGACTTTTATATTCTCGTTGTAATATTTAGCCTTACTCATATACTTTTTAAGAAACCTTTCGTAATATTCATCAACCCTACAAACCATAGGACGATTTTCATAAGTCCTGCATGTATTATCATCTGCTAGGTGTATACAAACACCATTTAAATTAAATTCTTCTAGTTCTTTTACTCCGTTAATACTTTTGCAGCATAAGCCACATGCAGTGCATGGAAAATTATCTAACATTGCTAAGTTCCTTTGAATGTAAATGAGAAGTTTTGAATAAAATTAATGAAGTTAAGTGATTTTAGTTTTTGTAAAATCCCCCCCCCATAAGAGAAAATATAGCTTTCATTTATTCTCCTTTCTTGTAATTTTTCGCATTATAGCATATGAGTTGTCAAAATTCTGTCCATATAAAAAATATTTAAAATATTATTAATAAAAATATTAATTTTAAAAGCTTAAACTAAAAACAAAATATAATACTAATTACTGCAAATAAAAAAATATTTTATCTTACTTTAACTATTTGTATTAAATATTATTGTCTTGAATATAATAAATTTCTAGGTTATAAAAATAAAAAGATGAATGTATTAAAATAAAATTATATAAATTAAAAAAGGGATTAATAAATATGAAAAATAAATTTCATATGAGCTTAGAATACAACATATGTTTAGCAAAAAGAAATATCGTAGATAATATCTATAAAAGTGCGAGACTTGAGGGAATTAATGTAACTTTTCCACAAGTAGAAGCCATTTATAACGGTGTAAATATAAGTAGCTTAAAGGTGGATGATATTATAACTATTAACAACCTTAAATACGCTTGGTATGTTCTTTTTGATACTATAAGTTATCCTGAAGTTGATTTTGCTTATATTTGTAAAATGAACAAGACTATAGGTGCAAATTTAATCTATCAATCAGGCTACATAAGGCAATTTGATGTGGCTATTGGCGGAACAACTTACAAACCTAAAATGCCACATAAGGAAGAAGTTATAGAAGAATTAAACGAAATACAAAAAATCACAAACGCCACACAAAGAGCAATAACATTAATGTTATATCTAATGAGAAGACAAATTTTTATTGATGGTAATAAAAGAACAGCTATTTTATGTGCTAATAGAATTTTGATTGAAAATGGAGCAGGTTTAGTAAATATACCTGTTGAGCTTATTAGCGAGTTTAAAGAAAAATTAATTAAATATTATGAAACAAATGAAATGAAAGATATTATGGATTTTACTTATAAAAATTGTATTGATGGATTTAATAGCGTAGAGCCTAGTATTGAAGAAAAGCTTGAGAGTGAAAAAAATGATGAAATGTTTAATCAATACATAGCAAAATCTTATAAAAATAAATTGTTTTAAAGAATATAAGCTTTATTTTAAAAGCTAATATTTATACTTTTAATCTATTTGCAAAATTACCTAATAATTAAATATATTGCTATTACGATAATGGTAATTAATAGCTTTATGTTTTTATTGTTTTCTTTAAATTTAGCTAAATAATTTAAAATTCTTAATTAAGTGAGCTATAAAACAAATACTTGATTTAGCAGAGTAAAAAACATTTGCAAAAACACTACCCCCCCCCCAACATAAAAACTCATATCCTAATTATGTCTGTCTCTTATATACATTTCCTAGCCCACGAGACCGTATTAGACCTCGTATGCCGTCTCTTGCTTGAAACAAAACTACACCTCCACCCTTATCATTCTCTTTGCTTTTATAGAATACTCTTATAACAATCTCCGATCCCCAGCATCCCTACCAGCTC
>NZ_JAHCZC010000110.1:0-3787 GCF_018501135.1 Campylobacter sp. 2018MI13
ATAAATATAATTTTATCCAAGAAAGAATTGACTACTTTAAAACATTATATAAAAAAAATATATTATTTTGTTATGATTTAGAATACAATTTAAACATAAACAATAGTAGTATTATAGAATATAACTTAAATAACATTAAAACCAACGTTCAATATGATTTTTATAATACACGATTAGAAAAATTTACAGGTACTTTTTTAAGCTCAAATGCAATAAATGATATAGCTTTTGACTTAGGGTTAAATTATATACCTTCAATAGTGTTACCAACGCTAAAAGCATTAGCAATTGATTTGGATAACACATTATATTCTGGGGTTCTAGGTGAAGATGGAATTAATGGTATTAATATTACTCAAGAGCATAAAAAACTACAGCAATATGTAATAGATAAATTTAAAGAAGGTTTTTTTGTATGTATAGTTTCTAAAAATGATATTAAAGATGTGGAAGAATTAATTAGAACTAATGACAATTTTATTTTAAAAAATGAATATATAACTAAAATCTTTGCAAGCTGGGATTCTAAATCCAATTCAATAATACAAATGGCACAATTTTTAAATATAAATACAGATAGTATTTTATTTATAGATGATAACTTAGGTGAATTAACTCAAGTTAGAACTATCATACCAAATATTAATATAATACATGCAAAAGATGATGCTGGTAAAACATTAAATGTGCTAAAAAATTATCCTAGAATGAAAAAATTTAATTTAAACTTTGAAGATAGTATAAGAAGTAAAGATAGTCAATCAAACAATAAAAGAACTGAATTGCAAAACACATTGAGTTATACTGATTATTTAAAATCTTTAAATATGCATTTAACCTATGATTACGAAAATATAGAACAAATAAATAGAATATTTGAATTAGCAAATAAGACTAATCAGTTTATATTGAGTTATAAAAGATATAGTTTAGAAGAAGTAAAAAATATTTTTAACGATAGTGATTATAAAATATGTACTATTAACTTAAAAGATAATTTATCAGACAGCGGAATTATAGGTGTAATAGTCGGTAAAAAAACTAATGATTATTTAATTATAGAAGAAGCTTTTGTTAGTTGTAGGGCACTTGGTAGAGGCATTGATGATTTTATAGTAACAAAACCCATATTACTTATGATGGAACATTTTAATGTAAGTAAACTAAAGATATTTTTTACAAAGGGCGATAGAAATTTACCCGCAGAAATGTTTATTAATGAACACTTTAAAAACAATATAAATCAAACAAACGATTTTAAAGCTGATTTAGATAATGAATATTTAAGTATTACAATTAAAGGAATATAACATGGAAAAAATAATTAACATTATATCAGAAATAACTTCTATCAAAAAACAAGAGTTAAATGCAAAAATAAATGAAGATAGCATATGGGACTCTTTTAATCATGTCAGTATAATTATGGCTTTAGAAGAAGAATTTAATTGTATATTTGAAGATGAAGAAATTATGAATATGAAAAGTATTTCAAAAATACTAGATGTTTTAAATAAAAAAGATTTAATATGAATAAAAAAATAATTATAAATGGATTTTTATATAGATTAAGAAGTGTTGAATTAATTGACGCTCAAGATATTATAAATATAAGAAATGAAGATCAATATAGAAACAAATATATAAATCCAATATCTAATGACCTTAAAAAACAAGAAGAATGGGTAAAAAATTATTTAAACAGAGAAAACGACTATTATTTTGTAATAGAAAACAAAATTACAGGAGAAAAAGAAGGTCTAATAAGTTTTTATGATATCAATAACAATATTGCAGAGTGGGGACGTTGGGTTATCAAAAAATCATCTTTATCATCTATTGAAAGTGTGTATTTGCTATTTGACTATGCTCTAAATAAGTTAAAACTAGATAAATTATATTGTAGAAGCATAAAAGATAATGTAAATGTTATTATGTTTCATGATAATATAGGCGAAATAAGATACAAAGAGTATGAAAATTTTTTTCACATAAATAACACTTATTATAACGCTATTGAGCACCAAATTGATCTAAATACTTTTAATAATATTAAAAATAACCTTATAGATAAATCGCTGCAACTTCTTTTAAGAGAAATAAAAAAGAATTTAAAACTTTTTAAATTTCACCATATCGGCGTAGCTTGCAAAGATATTGATGAAGAATTGACCTCATTCTCGTTATTAGGTTATAAAAAAGAAGGAAATGCTTTCATAGATGAAAATCAAGGTATAAAGGGTCAATTTTTAATTTCAAGTAAAGCTCCAAGACTAGAATTACTTGAAAATCTAAATAATTCTAATACTCTTAATTATTGGAACAAGCAAGGCATTAAAATGTATCATTTTGGGTATACTACAGATGATATTGTAAAAGCTAAAGAATTGTTTTTAAAAATAGGAGCAAAATTAATATCTGATATTAAATATTCAATATATTTTCAAAACAATATATGTTTTTTAGTGCTAAAAAATAAATTTATAATAGAACTTATACAAAACAAAGGATAACAATGCTAAATGAAATTAATAAATTAAAAGCCCAAGGATATAATTCTATTTGTTTTTGGTTACCAGCGCTTAATATTGGTGGTGGAAATTATGCTTTTGTGCAAATGATAAATAGTATTGTTAAAAATTCAGATATTAACATATATTATTGTGATTTTAAAGATGGTTATGCAACATATTTATTAAAAAATAATAAAAAAGTTAAAATTATAGAATATAAAGAAAATGATCTTGTTTTTCCATTAAAAGAAAAAACAATAATAATAACAAATAGTACAAGACCTATACAAATTACCAAAATGAACCCTAATAATAAAATAATATTATGGCACTATGAAACAACTCTATGTGCTTGGAATATAGTTTTCCTAGATGATGAGACAAAAAGTTTTTTTAAACTTGTGAACGAAACTAAATGTATGACCTATATAGATTGGGGAGCAAAAAATAGCATAGAAAAACAACTTAATATTTCTCTAGCTGAGACACCATATATACCAATAACTCTTGAGCCACATAACAAAATAGAATTAGCAAATACAAATTTAATAAATAAAAATGAAATAAATATATGTTGGTTAAGTAGATTAGCACTAGAAAAAGTTCAAGCCTTGTATTATCTTATAGAAAATATATCTAATTATAAAACCAATAAAAAAATTAACTTCCATATAATAGGTGATGGTATAAAAGCTAAAGAAGTTCAAGAATTTGTAAAAATATATCGTAATATTAATTTTATTTTTACTTCTACATTATTATTAGATGATATGAGAGAATATTTAATAAAAAATGTTGATTTACTATTTTGTATGGGAGCTTCGGTGCTAGAAGGAGCAGCTTTAAAGATACCTTCTGTTGGATTACTTCTAGATGATTATGGCAAAAAAATTAACTCAGAATATGCTTTTTGGTTATTTGATAGTTCTGATTATTGCACTGCCATAATGCAGTATCAAACAAATGAGTTTAATGGTAAACTAACTAAGATAAAAGATATGTTGGATTTAATATATAACAATTCAGAAAATAAGCAAATTTATGGAAATAAATGTTATGAACATTATATAAAATACCACTCAAGCTATTATGAAGCATCTAAGAATTTATTAAAAGTAGCTAATAATTCACTGTATGTTATACACATCTGACGCTGCGGACGAAAAGAGAGGATGTAATCTCTGAAGACCCCGTCACTTACAAAAAAAAAACAGAAGATATTTTTTTTATCCTCGCACATGCTCCAACTATTAACCTTTAACTACTAGTGTCAA
>NZ_JAHCZC010000111.1:0-3746 GCF_018501135.1 Campylobacter sp. 2018MI13
GTATCATTAATGGGGTATTTTGAAAATCATATTTTAAAATAATTTCCATTTGTTTTGATAATTTATTTTTATCCCATATATCATCTTGATCTGATAAAGCAATAAAATCCTCATTACAATTTTTAATTAGTGTTTCAAAATTTTTAATAAAACCAATATTATTTTTATTTTGTTTTATATTTATTAGATAGGGATATTTTTTTTGATATTGTTTTAAAATACTATAAGTATTATCAGTAGAACAATCATCATTTATATATATTTTTATATTTTTGTATGCTTGATTTATAATAGAATCTAATTGTTTAGATATGTATTTTTCTCCATTATAAGTAGCCATAATTATTGCTACACAATTACTACTTTGCATACTTTTTTACATACCACTTTATGGTTTTTACTATACCGCTATCAAATGTCTCATCAGCTCTCCAGCCAAGCTCATTTTCAATCTTGCTTGCATCTATTGCGTAGCGTCTATCGTGTCCTGCTCTATCTTCTACAAATGTTAGTAAGTTTTTATAGCTTTCATTTTTTGGTAAAAGCTCATCTAAAATCTCGCATATCTTAGCAACTATCTCAAGGTTTGTGCGTTCGTTTTTACCACCTATGTTATAAGTCTGTCCTGCTTTGCCTGTATGATATGCTATATCAATACCTTTGCAATGATCTAGCACATATAACCAATCACGAATATTTTTACCATCGCCGTATATTGGAATAGGCTTATTTGCAAGAGCATTTCTAATGATAGTTGGGATTAACTTTTCATCGTGTTGTTTTGGTCCGTAGTTATTAGAACAATTTGTAATAATCGTATTTAATCCATAAGTTTCATGATAAGCACGAACTATCATATCAGAACTTGCCTTGCTTGATGAATAAGGAGAATTAGGTGCATATGGAGTGGTTTCGCTAAATAGTCCAGTCTCTCCTAGAGTGCCATAAACCTCATCTGTGCTTATATGATGAAATCTAGCGTTTTTATACTCATCTTTATAGGCAAATGGCTTATTCATCCAGTATTTATAAGCTACATCTAAAAGCGTAAAAGTTCCATTTACATTTGTTTTTATGAAAGCTTCTGGGTTTTTGATAGAATTATCCACATGACTTTCAGCTGCAAAATGAATAACCCCGCTTATATCAAACTCTTTAAATATAAACTCCACTAGCTCTCGGTTACAAATATCACCCTTTATAAATTTAAAGCGTGTATTTTTCTCGCATTCTTTTAAGTTTTCAAGGTTGCCTGCATATGTTAAAAGGTCAAGATTTATAAGATTATATTCGCTATATTTATCTAAAAAATACGGAACAAAATTTGAGCCAATAAACCCTGCCGTGCCTGTTAATAATATATTTTTCATTTAAGTTCTCCTAGTCTTTTTAAACAATCTTTCACACCTTCACTCCAGTGTGAAATTCCTATTTCAAATTCTTTTTTGATTTTATCTTTATCTAGCACACTATAGCTTGGGCGAGTGGCTTTTGTGGGATATTCGCTAGTTTTTATGGGATTTATTTTGCACTTATTACCGCTTAACTCATTTATGAAATATGCAAAATCATACCAGCTACAAACCCCTTCGTTTGAGTAATGATAAATATTTACGCCACTTTTAAATTTCGTATGTTTGCTAAGTATAAAATCAGCTAAATCTTTAGCATATGTAGGACTTCCGATTTGATCACTTACTATATCCAAACTATATTTAGTCTTAAAAAGATTTAACATAGTTTTTAAAAAATTCTTACCATAAAAGCTATAAACCCAAGAAGTGCGAATTATGCTAGCGTTTAGGTTCGGTGTATTTAAGATAGCTTGTTCTGCTAATTCTTTTGAATGCCCATATACTCCTAAAGGATTTGTTTTGCTATCTGGTTTATATGGAGTATGATTGGTACCATCAAATACATAATCAGTTGATATGTGGATTAAATAAACATTATATTTAGCACATATTTTAGCCATTTCTTCAACGCTTTTATGATTTATTAGATAGGCTAAGTCTTTTTCATTTTCTGCTTTATCTACTGCTGTATAAGCTGCTGTGTTGATAATGGTGCTAATTTTATTATGCGTTATAAAATATTTTAAAATAGATGAGTTGCTAATATCAAGCTCATTTTTATTAGTGAAATAAAAATTATCATTATAATTACACGAAAGTTCTTTTAATTCACTTCCAAGTTGTCCATTTGCACCTGTTATCAAAACATTAGGCATAGTAATTTACCCCATATTCAAATAACTCTTTACATTCGCTAAGCAGTGGTTGGACTTTATCTTTATCTGATAAAATCATATTATCGCAATTCCAATTAATATTTAGATATTTATCGTTATATATAATCCCTCTTTCGTGTTCTTTGGAATAATAATTATCTACTTTATAGTTTATAATAGTATTTTCTTCTAGTGTTAAAAAACCATGCGCAAATCCTATAGGTATAAATATTTGTTTTTTATTTTCTTTGCTTAATATTGTAGATATATACTTACCAAAAGTAGGGCTTTTGATTCTAATATCTACAATAACATCTAAAATTGCTCCATTAATTACTCTTACTAATTTACTTTGCGCATATGGTGGAATTTGATAGTGTAATCCTCTTAATACATATTTATCAGATTTACTTTCGTTATCTTGACAGAAGCGAATATTTTTATTTACTAATTTATTTAGTTTTGTTTCATTATAGTATTCTACAAAATATCCTCTATTATCGTTGATATAGTTTGGTATAAATTCATATACACAATTAAAAAAAATATTAGTTATTTTCATTTTAAATTCGATAAATTTATTAGGTACTTACCATAGTCATTTTTTGCTAAAGGCTCAGCTAATTTCAAAAGTTTTTCTTTATTTATCCAACCTTTTTTATAAGCTATTTCTTCAAGGCAAGCCACCTTAAGTGATTGGCGTTTTTCGATCGTCATTACATAATTACTTGCTTCAAGTAATGATTCGTGAGTTCCTGTATCAAGCCAAGCAAAGCCACGACCCATAAGCTCAACATTTAATCTTTTTTCTTTTAAATACATTTGGTTTATACTTGTAATTTCTAACTCACCACGAGCTGATGGCTTAACACTTTTTGCTTTTTTTACAACATCATTTGGATAAAAATACAGCCCTGTTACAGCATAATTACTTTTAGGCTCTTTTGGCTTTTCTTCTATACTAATTACTTTGCCACTTTCATCAAATTCTGCTACACCATAACGCTCTGGATCTGCTACATAGTATCCAAAAACAGTTGCTTTATTTTCGTTTGCATTTTGAACACTTTGCTTTAGCATATCTGTAAAACCTTGACCATAAAAAATATTATCACCAAGAATTAAACATACATTTTCATTTTGAATAAATTCTTCACCTAATAAAAATGCTTGAGCTAAACCATCTGGACTTGGTTGCTCTATATACGATAATTTGATACCTAAATCGTCTCCATTTCCTAAAAGCTTTTTGTAGCTTGGTAAATCATCAGGTGTTGAGATGATTAGAATATCTTTAATCCCTGCAAGCATTAAAACTGATAATGGATAATATACCATTGGCTTATCGTATATTGCTAAAAGTTGCTTACTTGTTCCTTTTGTAATAGGGTAAAGTCTAGTTCCACTACCCCCTGCTAAAATTATTCCTTTCATTTCATTCCTTTCAATAGGTATTTAAAAAATTTTACTATACCTATAATTTTTAATATGGTAAAATTATTATTTTTATATAAAT
>NZ_JAHCZC010000112.1:0-3595 GCF_018501135.1 Campylobacter sp. 2018MI13
TTATCATTATCTCTTAAAATATCTGATAATCTTCCTAAAAATTCCATAGATTTATTAAAACCTAAAATCTTTTTTAGATTATAAGTTTCTTTAATGCTTAATAAAAAGCAATATCCATTTGAATACTCTTCCCTACTTTTAATTGATTCAAATTTATTTATAAAATATCTTCTATTAAATAGCTTAGTTCTTTCATCTTTATAAAGCAAATCATTATATTTATCTAGCGTTTCGCTCTCTTTATCAAATATATCTTTAACCTTACCTACCATTGAGTTCATCGCCATTACCATTTTTCTAACTTCTTGGGTAAATGGTAGTTTATTTTGTATTATAAACTCGTGTTCAAGTATAGCTTCTGCTTGTTTTCTAACCTTATTTAGTGGTGCTAAAATCGCTTTTAGTGAAAAATAAATTAAAATCATAGAAACTATAAAAATAATCACTAAATTAATAAACAATTCTTTAAGGGTTGTATAAAGTTGCTCGTAAGCAAATGCAGGGCTAATTTGCACATAAATAGTGCCTATTTTATTCCATTGTCTAATCTCAAAACTCTCAACAGGAGTGCTAATATTTACAAGTTTTACAAATAAATCACTAACTCCATAAAATACCTTTTCTTTACTTTTATCATAAACTATCTCATCATTTGCATCAGTGAATTTAATTTCTTGATAATATCCACTATCAAAAATAGCATTAATCATAAGCTCAACGCTATCTTTATCAACATTATCTAAAGTAGCAATTGATAATCCTAGCGAAGTTGCTGTATGCTTTGCATTTGCACTTAATTGCTCGTTTATAAAATCATTTGTAGTTTGATAGTTTTTAACACCAACAATAGCTATTATAATTAATATAAAAACTATAGCACCTAATAAAATTTGCTTAAATAAAGTCATAAATCACCCTTTTTTAAATTCTCTAAATAACTAGACCAATCTTTTGTATATTTTGAAGATTTTGCCGATAATTTACCGCTTGATGCTTGTTGTGCTAAAAATAAGTCTTTAGCATTAAACGATAACACAGGCTTTAAATCAACTCTTTTGTTTGCTCTTTTAATTGAATTTGTATTACTATCTAAAATAAAAGGAATATCGTTAGGTTTTTCATAATATGCTAAAACCATATGAGAAATCCATTTGCCATTTAAATTAGCATATACGTATGTAAAAAATAATTTTTCTTCACTAACTCCTAAATCAAGTAAAGTAAGATATTTTGCGATTACGAAATCTTCGCAATCTCCAAAACCCTTTCCAAGTGATTCAAATCTATTAGCCCAATAATCAGTCTTACCCCAAGTTATCATATCATCTTGCCATTTTATAATACTTGGGTCATTAAAAAATTCATTAACTTTTACTAATTTATTTGCATCATTTGTATTTTGTATATCTTGCATTAACTTATCTAGTTTTTCAAGTCTTTTAACACTAACTTGTCCGTAAGTCTTCTCCATTCTAACATAAGTTTGTGGTTTAATGAATGAAGAACTAGATAAACTAATACCGATAAAAAGAGTGAATAAAATCACTCTTTTAAAAATTCTACTATACATCAATTACTTAATATCAGAGATTGAGCAAGCTTTATTAATGTATTGTTTTGCATAACCATTAACAAAACCTTCAGAAATTACACCCATATTATCAAGCATTTTGTATTGGGTTAATAAAATATTGCTCTTTGTATTAATTAATTCTTTAGCAGCTGAAAAATATTCGCTTTGAGCATCTAATACATTGATTAAATCTCTTTTACCAATTTTAAATTCATCTTCATAAGTTAAAAGTGTAGATTTAGCATATTCAACATAATCATTTAAATAATTTAATTTATCATTACTAATTTTATATGAATTAAATGCGTATGAATTGCTTTCTTCTAATTCTCTTAAAGTAGCATTATAATCCATTTGACTTGCTAATGCTCCGATTTTACTTTTTTCAACATTTAGCTTATCTTGACCTTTATTAAATAGGTTGTATGAAAATCTTAAATAAGCACCTGCTGAAGTATCTTTAGTATCTGCTTGTAAATCTCTAAAGATTTTATCTTTTGCATAGTTTGCACTTAATTCTAAGTCTAATTTAGGTAAATAATTTCCTTTTTTAACCTTTGTTTCATATTCAAGCACATTGATATTTTCAGCTTGAATTCTCACACTTGGATTACATTTTTTACTAATTTCATTTAAGCCTTCAACTGAACTAGGAATTGCATAAGTAAATTCTGGCATTACAAGAGAATTAATATCTACATTTTTACCAAATAATCTTGTAAATCTTGATTCAGCATCTTTAAAATCGTTTTCTGCTGATAATAAGTTATTTTTAGCAAGTGCTAAACGGCTTCCTGCTTGTCTTTCTTCACTAGCTCTTGCAAAACCTGAACTTGTTCTATCTTTGATTAGAGCATAAATATCTTCGTGAGCTTTTACATTTTTTTGTGCTATTTCAAGTAATAGTTTAGTTTTTATCATATCTAAATATGCTTTAGTGCTATCATATACGATTTCATTTGAATTTTGAATTACTTTATAAGCTGTAGAATTTGTAATGTGGCTTTGTTGAGCCTTGCCATTCATATCTTTTCCACCATTAAATAAGTTTTCTGTTAAAACTATTGAAGCATCGTGAGTTGTGCCTGTTCCTTTTTGTTCAGGGTTTACATTAACTTTATGCTTTTTATTAACATATCCACCATTTGCATATACATTTAACATTGGATAATATTCAGCACTTGCTATATCTAAGTCTTTTAAAGATTTTAAATATTCTTGTTTATAAGTATTTACACTTGGGTTTGTATCAAGAACACTAGCAATCATTTTATTTAAAGTAATTGAATTAGCGTCTTCAACATTGTTAAATGCAGGAATATTTAAACCATTATCATTTTTTTCATCTAAACTATCTAACATACTTGAAACAGATGAATTATTATCTACAACAGCTGGTTCGCTAGTTAATTCGTCATTGTTTAAATTAGTATCTACTTCACTATCAACCTTAGAAAATTTAGGTTCATTTGGTTTTCTAGTCGTAAAATAAGCGTCTTTATAGATAGAATTTGAGCGAAGATAGTTTCTAATCTCTGTTACTTTTGATTTAGACATATCAGCAGTTTCAACAACTACGGTGTGATATGTGCTATTGTTTACACTTTGTGGGTCACTAGCTCTTGCTTTTACCACCAATTCATTAGCGTATTTGCTACTATTAACAACTTTTTCAATATTTGATTTTATTTTGTTTAATGTAGCATAATCGTCTTTTTTAAAGCTGGCTATGAATATATTATATTCAGCTGCGTGCAAGCAACTAGCCGCAATAATAGATGTGATTAATGTTTTTTTCATCATTGTTCCTTAAGTTTAAAAATAAATTAAAGGTATTACTTTAATTAATTAAACTTAATATTTCCATAGATTTTTTACTTTTTTTTATAAAAAATTTTAATCTTATATAATTTTTAAGTAATTATTAAAAAATTATTTTATTTTTATAAAATTTAAAAATATTATTAATGATAAAACATCAGCACTTCCACCAAAACTAATGCTTTTACTTGAGTATAAAAT
>NZ_JAHCZC010000113.1:0-3571 GCF_018501135.1 Campylobacter sp. 2018MI13
GTGTAAAAAGAAGATGACAAAAACGGTAAAGATAATTTTTTGATATCTAAAAAAGATAACAACGTCTAAAAAAAAATACCTCTCTAATCGTCGGCAGCGTCAGATTTGTATAAGATACAGGCTTATAAATATAGTAATTTATATTAATTTAAATAAAATAATTGGTTTTAATAAGATATTAAAATACTTAAATTGATACTAAAAATTAAAATTGTAACTAAGCAGAAAAAATCGGATATTAATGTTTATTACAAAATAATGTTTTAACAATATAAGCACTAAATACTAGATATTTTTATAAGATTTTCATTAATTATTTTATACTTTTAAAAACTATTAAACAAATCTAGAAATTAAATTAATATCAAGATTTTAAATATTTTATAGTTGATATATCATTTCTATCATTTAAAATATTGACTATCTTAGACTTAAAATTTATATTAAAATCTTAAAAATAAATTTATATTTGACACTTTTTTGCCACTACATGTTTTTATAATAAATTGATTTTTTAGAAGGAGTATAGATGTTATCAAGGAGAAATTTTATAAAAGGAGTAGCAGGAGTTGGCCTTAGTGCACCTTTAGCATTAAACGCTAATGATAATTTAGGAAAAGACATAAAATTTGATGAAATAGCTGATGTTATTATAATCGGAAGTGGTGTGAGTGCTCATATTTGTGCTGCTTATTTAGTAAAGAATAAAATTGATGTTTTAATGATTGAAAAGATGGATAGAATTGGTGGTAATTCTGCTTTATCTCAACAAGATTTTGCTGTTCTTAATTCAGATTTACAAATTAAAGCTGGCATAAAAGATAGCGAAGAATTATTTTTAAATGATTTAAATAAAGCTGGAGCTGGATATAATCATTTAGAACATTCTTTAAGAATTATAAGAAATTCAAATGAAGCATATGAATTTGCTAAAAGTTGTGGGGTTAAATATGCTGATAAGCTTAAGTTTTTAGGCGGTCATAGTGTTGCTAGAAGTGTTGAAACTATTGGCGGTGGTGGTGCTTGTATTAGCACTTTAAATGAATTTTTTATAAAACATAATGGAAAGATTAAAAACGAAACTAAATGCGATGAAATCATTCAAGATGAAAGTGGCAAAATAATTGGCGTAAGCGTTAGAGAAAATTATAGATTTAATAGAAATCTAGCAAATGATGATAGAGAGAATTTAAGTGGAGATAAAAAACACTATAAAGCAAGGCTTGCGGTAGTTTTTGCAACAGGTGGATTTAGCCGTGATATTGAGTTTAGAAGTATAGTAAATCCTAGATTAAGGTTGGCAAAAAGCCCTTCAAGTTTAGGTCAGACTGCTGGTGCATTAAAACAAATGCTAAAGGTAGGAGCAATCCCAACTCAATTAGCACTTAGTAGATTTTCTTTTGGAATTCCTACAGAAGATTTAATTTATGGGATTATGGTTGATTGCAATGCTAAAAGATTTTTAAATGAAGATGGAGATAGACAAGGTTTATCAAATAAAATCTTAGCTCATATGGAAAAGATTAACACAACAATTTATCCAATAATTATTTTTGATAGCACAGGATTTGCTAATTCGCACGACCCTAATAGAATGCAAAGTTTTATTACTGCAGGGAAAATGAAGAAATTTGATAGCCTAAGTGATTTAGCTAATAATTTTAAGCTTAATGAAAATGATTTATTAAAGACAATGCAAGATTATGAAACAGGCATTTCAAATAATAAAGATGAGTTCAAAAAAGATTTAAGTAAGATTAAAAATTCTAGTATGAGTAAAGCACCTTTTTATGCAATGACAGCTGCACCAGGTCTTAGTTATACTCCAGGTGGTGTTTATGCTGATATAAATATGAGAGTTTTAAATATTAGTAACTATGAGCCAATTAAAGGGCTTTATGCGATTGGTGAGGCAACTGGTGGTGTTCATGGACAATCAAGGCTTACTAGTTGTTCTATTCCTGATTGTATGACTTCAGGAATTGCTTGTGCGAAAGATATTTTAAAAGGAGTATAAATGCAAAAATTATTAATGATTTTGATATTAAGTATTTTTGCATTAGGCAATGAATTTGCAATAAAACCACATCATATTGAAGTGAAATTAAAATGCACAGATTGTCATAAAGAAGCAAATGAAAAAGATTATAAAGCACTTGATTCTAATTCATGTCTAAGTTGTCATGGAAGTAAAGAGAAATTAGCAAAAAGGCTTGATTTTTTAAAAGGTAAAAACCCGCATAATAGTATTCATGATAATGCGAATTTAAATTGTTACACCTGTCATAATGAGCATAAGCCATCATTTAATATGTGTAATACTTGCCATAATACTAAAACTTGGATGAGGGAGATAAAATGAAAAAAACTATTATTTTTGTTTCATCTATTGTGGTTTTAACTTTAATTTTTGTATTTTTATCTCATAAAGCTATACAAATGACTGGCGATGATAAATTTTGTGCGAGTTGTCATGTAATGCAACCGATGAAGGAAGCTTATATTAAAGATGTTCATAGTGGTAATAATAATCTAGGTATAAAGGCAAATTGTGTAGATTGTCATTTGCCACACGATAATATAGTAAATTATCTAAGCACAAAAGCTTATAATGGCATTAAAGAATTTAGTATCACTGCTATTGGAGCTGATGAAAAGATAGATTGGTATGAAAAACTCAATCATAAAAAAGATTATGTTTATGATAGTGGATGCTTAAAATGTCATCAAGATATTACTAAAATTAATTCTAAAAATGAAATGCAAAATACAATGCATAAAAGATATTTAGATTACGCAAATGAATTAAAATGTGTAAGTTGTCATACCCATGTAGGTCATGATGGTTTAAGGGGTAAATTAGATAAAAAATGAAAAAATACACAATTTTATATGCAGAAGATGATTTAAATCTAGCAAGTCAAGTTATTGATTTGCTAGAACTACTTGATTTTAATGTGCTTTATGCTAAAGATGGCTTAAGTGCTTTAGATATATATTTGGCTAAAAAGCCTGATATATTATTACTTGATATTTCTATGCCAAAACTTGATGGTTTAAATTTATTAGAAAATATAAGAAATTCTGATAATAAAATTCCTGCTATTATGATTACAGCTTTAAGCGATAAACAAACTTTATTAAGTGCAGTTGAGCTTAATATTTGCAAGTATTTAATAAAACCTTTTGATAGGATTAAACTTGAAGATGCTTTAAAAAAGGCTATAAAAAGTATTAATAATAAAATTAAATTAAGCAATAATATATATTTAGATATTGATTTAAATGAGTTATTAGTAAATGATGAGATTATTAAGCTTAGCAAAAAAGAATTTTTATTGCTTGAAATTTTGTTAAAAAGTAGTCCTAACATTGTAGATATTTATAAGATTTGCGATTATGTATATAATGATTATGATGTAAGTTCTGATGCTATTAAATCACTCATTAAAAATCTTAGAAAGAAATTAGGCGATAAAGGTATAATTCATAATGCAAATTCTCGTGGATACTATATCAAAATTACTTAATATAAGCATTCGCAAAAAAGCTTTTATATTTGTTTTAACTT
>NZ_JAHCZC010000114.1:0-3549 GCF_018501135.1 Campylobacter sp. 2018MI13
CTTATATTTTTTGCCTTTAATAAATAATGTTTGTAAAAATTATATTCTAAATCAACACTAGCTAACAAGTTTAAATAATTTAAATTTTTCTTATACTCAAGTCCTATATTTGAATAAGTAAAAAACTTTTTAAAGCTATTAACACTTACGCTAAAATCATTACCTAATTCATTAAAAGAATTTTGTTTATAAAAAATACCATTTAAAGCGACAAAAGGATAAAAATCATTCAATTTATAAGCAAATTTTAAAGTATATGCTAAAGAATTATCATAAAATTTCGCATAATTGCCAAATCTTTCTGTCTTATTTAAAGTATTAATATAACTTAATTTATTATTGATATAAAAATCATCTAAATTAAAATTCGCATTAGCAATTAAGCCAAGAGTTCTTGCATTGTTTTTAAAATCATCATTATAAATATTTGAATTATTATAAACAAAACCTAAAGCGAATTTAAAATCATCTTTTATTAAAGCATTGCTAATTAAAGTCTCATTTGAGCTTTCTTTTAAAGAATTAATTTTATTATATTTATAGCTTTGTTCTATATTAAAATCATCTTTTAAATCATTTGCTTGAATACTTTTAACCTTTGCAATATTCATTAAACTATTATCGTATAAATCATTAGCAAAAAGCTTATTTGTATTTTTTGCTAATTCGTCTTGGGTAGTATTTAAAATACTAGCATAAAACAAATCAGCTCTTCTTAAATTGTATTCAGCTTCGCTTAAATGCCCATCTAAATTAATATTATTATAAGCTAAATCATCGCTTGTTTTATCTCTTTTACCAACTTCGTATTCTAAATAATTATCAAGTTGATTAAACAATAATTGATAATTTTTGCTTGCAAAATCATTTAAATTATTAATTTTATTCAAATCAATTCTTTTAACCATAACGCTTACTTTATCATTAGTATAAGTTGGCTCATTAATTTCTAAAAAAGTTACTAATGATTGCACTGATTTAAATCTATTTTCAATGCTTTTTGCCGTTAGAATATCTACATTTTGACCTTGAGTTATATTTGAACCTGATTTAACACCTACTAAATTAAATTCCCCGTCTAATTTAGCATTACCTAAAACTCTAAAACTCTCGCCTAAATTAGAATAAATCTTGCTATTTGCACCTAATTCAAGGCTACCTAAAGTTAAACCTTCGTTTATTAAAACACTATTATTTGTAATACCACTTGCAGTTGTATTGCTTACTCTTAAAACACCATTTGTATTTGTAAAATGTGCTTGATTTTTCTTGCCAGTTAGCCACAATGTGCCGTTTTTAATCTCGCTATTACCTTTAAAAGTATTATCCCCACTTAATACTAAAGTCCCAATTCCATCTTTAATAAGACCAAAATCACCTTTAATATTATTTGAAAATACATATAAATTATCTAAATCCACATTAGCATAAAAGTCTTTTCTAAACTCAGCAACCCCATTCATAGCACGAGTAGGATTTAAAATCCCTACCCCAAAACGAGCCTTAATATCATCAGCATTATTTGTAGTGCTTGTAACCTTAAATGCGGTTGTAAATAAACTCTCTTTAATATTATCATTACTCATCCAAGGGTATTTTTCATAAATTAAAGCCGCCACACTAGCAGTTATTGGGGTGCTATAACTTGTGCCTTCAATTCCATTTATTTCAAAAGGAGCTGAAATACAATCATCCCAACCATTTTTCTTGCAAGTATTTCCGTGATGAAAAACTTCTTTAATTGCTCCATCATTATCTTGTATGTAAAAATGCTTACCATATTCATCTACTCTTGCAGTATCTGTTTTATATCCTAAAACAATTACCCAACCTTTTCTTAAAGGACTATCAAGTGGGATTGCGTGGGTTGTAAAAGGCTTATTAATATTATCAGTAATATTACCTGCTGCGTTAAAAACTAAAGCATTATTTTTCATAATTGCTGTATAAAATATGCCTGTATTTGGACTTGAATAATCTAAATTACTATATTCATAAGATTGATTAAAAAACCTAACTCCACTATTTGATAAAGCATCAATTGTAGCGGCTAAATTAATATCATCGCCAATTTCACTTTTACTAATAGGATTTACTATATTTGCAAATTTAATCTCACTTGCAATTGTATTTGCAGTATTCATTACATTTTTGCCGTGTAAAATTGGACTATTATTGCTATCTTTTAAAATAGAATTTGAATAGTTTTTACTTATAAAATTATCATCATCTATCCTATTTGCTAATGAATTCCATTTAGTTTGATTTGTCTTTTTATAATCAAAATGCTTATTTACTAAGACATTTTTTAAATCATCAGTCCCCGAATCATTTACCCCGATAATTATTCCTTTTCCTAAAAAGCCTTGATTCCAATTAGGGCTAAATCCATAGCTAGTTTGATTATTATTTGACCTTGAAACTTCTTTGTTTGAGTAGCTTGATGGATTATTTGCACTTTGAAAAGTAGCTAAATTTGTATCATAAAGCTTAGCAAAAACACTAATAGTAGCAGTATCAGTTTTGGTATTTAACTTAGTGGCTATATTGGTTTTTTTAGGTGTATTAATTACAGGCAAATTAGAATAATCCGAAGTTATTTTGGCATTTTCAACTATGTTTTGAAAATTCTCATTAGTTGATACTTTAGCTGTAGGTTTATGTGGTCTTGAAATAGAAGTATCTTGTGAAGATTTTATATTAGGAGTTTGAGTATTAGCTTCGCCTCCACCACCACAAGCACTTAATAAAAATATAGAAGCAATTAATGATAGTTTAAAATTCATATAAAAATCCTAAATTAAATTTATTTGCAAAATAATTCTTAGCAAATGAATTATTATAATCAAAATTAAAATTAACTTTATCATTTAAACGATAAGATAAATTAATACCTAAATTAAATAAATATTGTTTATAAAAGCCATTTGATATTTTTAATTCATCAGAAAAATCATATTTAGCTAAAAAATAATAATCTTTATTGAAATTATATTCTAAATCAGCATAAGTTTTAAGATTTAGCTTTTTAAAAGCAAAATTAGAATTAATTCCTAAATTAGCATAATAAAAGTCTTTATTAAATTTATTAAACGACAAGGCTAACAAACCACTATTTTCACTAAAACTATCTTGAAAATACTTTAAATAATTTAACCTAAAATAAGGACTAATATTATTATTTAATCCTAATTCACTTGAGATTAAAAAGGCTTTATTTTTAAATTTTGAGCTTAAATCAAATCTATTTGCATTATTTTTAATATCAAAATACGAAATCAAATTCTTAGAATAATAATCATCTAAATCTATTTTATAACCTGCTAAAAAGCCTAAAGTTCTTGAATTGTTTTTAAAATTATCATTATAAATCCTAGCGTCATTATAAACAAAAGCAAGACCTAAATTATCAAAATTATTAGCTATTTTATATATGTCACTAATACACATCTGACGATGCAGACGAATATAGAGTTTTTATATTCTGAAGATACGTCCTTGACGACCAAAAAAGAAAAGCATAGAAAACGGAGGTGTGGACGTCAGACA
>NZ_JAHCZC010000115.1:0-3537 GCF_018501135.1 Campylobacter sp. 2018MI13
GGGTTATCATATTATTCTACTAAGATAGAAGTTGAAGCAAAATCAACTAGCTTTTTCTTAGAAGATGATAAGGATTTACAACTATTTAATGAAAGTATAAAAACTTTTGGTTCCCAAGATTTTTTAGTATTAGCCTATAAAAGCCAAGGCGATGTCTTTAGTATTGAAAGTATTGAAAAACTTCAAAATATAGAGAAAAAACTATTAAAAATAGATGGTGTTAAATCAGTTCTTAGTATTTTAAATGCTCCATTATTTTTAAGTGATGGAAAAAGTATAAATGAAGGAGCTAATTTATTAAAAGCTAAAGATGAAATAAGTAAAAATAAATTCTATTTAAAGAATTTAATTAGCCAAGATTATTCTGTTGTTGATTTTTTAATATATGCAAATAACCCAGATGATTTGATTGTTACATTAAAGCAATTTGCGCTTGATAATGATTTGATTTTAGGTGGGATGAGCGTTATTGCAAGTGATATGATTACTTATGTTAAATCTGATTTATATGTTTATGGAATAGGGTTGTTTGTATTATTATCAATTGCTATTTTTATATTTTTTAGAAGTTTGTATTTTGTATTTGTTTGTATGTTTATATGCTTAATTTCTCTTTTTAGCACGACGGGAATTTTGGCGATTTTGGGTTATAATATAACCGTTATTTCAAGTAATTATGTAGCATTGGTTTTAATTATTACAATTTCTGTTATAGTGCATTTATTATCTCATTTTTCAGAACTTATAAACTTTAATAAAAATACAGATAGATTAACACAAGTAAGACACACATTATTAGCTAAGGCTAAACCTAGCTTTTATGCTATTTTAACAACCGTAGTTGGGTTTTTAAGTCTTGTTTTTTCAGGAATAAAACCCATTAGTGAATTAGGTGTTATGATGAGCATTGGTATTAGTGTTAGTTTGCTTTTATGTTATTTATATTTGCCTTATTTGTTACTTGCAAAAAAAGATTTTAAAAATGTATATTTTGCTAAAGAGCCTAAGTTTTTATTGTTTTGTGCAAATACTGCAATAAATCATAGAAAAATAGTATATTTTGTAAGCTTGATAATAGTTGTTTTTGCTATTGTTTCAATTCCAAAGCTTAGTGCTGAAAATAGTTTTGTGAATTATTTTAAAGATAGTAGTGATATTAAAAAAGGTTTATTATTAATTGATGAAAAACTAGGTGGAACGCTTCCGTTAGATGTAATTGTTAAATTTAACGATGAAGACAATGAACAAGCTGATGAGTTTGCTGAATTTTTAGATAATAGTGATAAGTACTATTTAACACCATCAAAAGTAGAAATTCTAAAAAAAATTCATAATTTCTTAGAAAATCAAAATTATGTAGGCAGTGTTTTAAGCCTTTATTCGCTTTTAGATTTTGCAAAATCTATGAATAATGGTAAAGATATTGATGGCTTTTTGCTAAATATATTGCAAAATAACCTTGAAGAAAGCACTAAAAAGCAAATTATTTATCCATATTACAACGAAAAATCAAAAGAATTTAGAATAGCAATTAGAATGGTTGATAGTGATAAAACTTTAAAAAGAGCTAAATTTTTAAAAGATTTAAATGATAATTTAAGAGAACTTACAAAAAATGATAATATAAATATTCAAGTAAGTGGAGTTATGGTGCTTTATAACAATATGCTAAGCTCACTTATAAGTTCTCAAGTAGATACTCTTAATTTTGTTATACTTAGCTTATTTGCATTGTTTTTAATAATTTTTAGAAATATAAGATTTAGTATTATTGGAATAATTGCTAATTTGATTCCTATTTCATTATTGTTTGCGATTATTGCTTTTAGCGGGCTAAGCCTTGATTTAATGAGTATTACAATTGCAGCAATTTCTATTGGAATTGGAGTTGATGATATAATACATTATGTGCATAGGTTTAAAGAAGAAATCAAAAAAAGGAATTTAAATGATGCTATTAGGGCAAGTCATCAAAGTATTGGTTCAGCACTTTATTATACAACTTGCACTATTGTTTTAGGATTTTGTCTTATGATGAGCTCTAATTTTACACCTACTATTTATTTTGGATTACTGACTGTTTTAGTTATGATTTTATTATTATGCGGTTCTTTGTTTTTATTACCATCACTTATAATTAGTTTATATTTTAAGGGTTATTTTAAAAACGAATTATCAAAGAAGGATTTAAGTGCTTAAGTTTAATAATATAATTTGGCTTTTAAGAAAAAATTTTTTTATTACTTTTATTTTACTTGTATTAGTATTATTTTTTAGTTTTTATGTAAATTTTACAACAGTCAATGATAAACTAATTAATAATAACAAATTGATTTCTCATAGTATTCAAAATGCTATAAAACAGCATAAAATTAGACTAGATTTATATTCAAAAGCACTTGAGATGAATCCTAGTTTAAAAAATTTAGACTTAAATACATTTTCAGCATTTTATTATCTTAATGAAGATGGAGAAGTTTTAGATAAAATTAGCAGTGATGAAGTTGACCCTTTAAAAAAATTCATAGAAATTAATACTAGGAATTTAACTGGCAAAACTACTTATATTAGCGAATTAATTACTACTAAAGACTTACAAAGTAGCATATATTTTGCAAAAAAATTAGAGAATAATAAAAATACATTTTTGGTTGCAAAGCTTGATTTAAAAGAACTTTTAAAAAGTGTGAATAAATTTAATACTGATTATATATTGGTAGATTCTTTTGGTAATGTTTTGTATTCAAGTAATCAATCAAAATTAGATTTATCTGTCAATGTAAATGAGTTTAGTTACTATTGGTATTTATCTGGAATTTATCAAACAGCAAGTAATTCTGATAATATTATTAAAGAAGTAGAATATAGCGGCTTTAATGTGAGAAGCTTTATATCTGTAAGCGAGTATTTTAATTATTATTTTGTGTTAAGTGCATTTTTGCTAATAATATTAGTTATGTATTTTTGGAACGCTTATCTTGATTCTATGTTGGTTGAAAATGGTTTAGTAAGACAAGTAAGGTATTGCTATGATTTACAAGGTGCTAGCGATATTGATGAGTTTCAAAATTTTGAGCTAATAGAAGGCTCTGATTTAGAAGATTTGCAAAAACAAACGGCATTTTCAGTTCTTGAATATAAAGATATTAAAAAAGAATATAGAGAATTAGAACAAAGACTTAGCTCTATGTTTAGTAAAAGCACAATTCCTATGCTAATGATTGATGCTTTTACGGCTAAGATTTTTAAAGCAAATCAATCAGCACTTGATTTTTATAATCAAAAAATTACAGGTATGTCTAAAATGAATTTATATATGCTTGGTAAAAAAGAGCAAAGAGATACTATTATAGACCCGATAAATTTTGCAAACAATATGCAAAATTCTATTAAAAATCAAGGATTTTATATACAAACTGAACACTATGTGAATGGAGAAGACTTTAAAGAAGTTAAAATATATCCATTCGTTATGAGATCAGAGAGATTTTGCTATGATATTTTGATGATTTTAGATACTAATATGGTTAGTAAAAG
>NZ_JAHCZC010000116.1:0-3467 GCF_018501135.1 Campylobacter sp. 2018MI13
ATACTATTAATGATATTATTTTCAATGAACTTTGCTTTAATGTTATCAAACAAAATAGTAAAGAAACTTTCATAAATATTATAAATAAACATAATATTGAAGGAATTTTATTAGCTTGCACTGAAATTGCACTATTAATTAACGAAAATGATTTTAAAAATATAAAAGTCTTTGATACAACATATATTCATGCAAAAGATATATTTTTGCAGTCTTTAGAGTAAAATGACAAGAGTTGTAGTAAAACCAATAGATAAAAATAAATTTGAATTAGCTTTTGAATATAAATATGAAAGCAAAAATCAAACCATCATAATACCAAAGGGATTTGTTACAAATGGAGCAAATATACCTAGAATATTTTGGAGTTTCTTTCCACCAAATTCTCCAGAATACTTATCAGCAGTAGTAATTCATGATTTTTTATGTCTTCAAGCTAAAAAAAGTAAAAAATACCAAGACGTTGTTTTAGCTGATGAAATTTTTAAAGAAGCTCTTAGAACTTTGCAAGTGGCAAATTATAAAATTAAAATATTTTATTTTTCTTGTAAAATATATCACTTATATAAAAAATACTTAGGATTTTATAGGTAATAAAATATTAAATACAAAAACTACATACTATAATTCAATAGTTTTCATTCGTTAAAATTTTAATACTTAAGTAAATAATATAAATCAAGATTTAATATAAAAGTTCTGATTTGCTTATGTAGTCGTAGTTTTAGCAATATTAAAAAAATTATTGTGTTATAAATTGTGCTAAATTGTGCTAAAAAAATCTAAAAAAATAATTTTTGTAAAGGATTAAAGTTTTCAATACAAAACATAAATCCATCAAAAAAAGCAAAAATATTTTTTTAGAAAAATTAGAATTTTTAAAAAAATCCTAAAGAATTGTCTAAAAACCTAGCAAAAATCGGCGAAAACACTTATTTTTAAAGTTAAAAATCATAAAAAATAATTTTTTTTCTTTCGGTGGGGAGGCGGCGAATTTTTAAAAGTGTAAAAAAATCTGATGTGGCGAGTTTATAAAATATGCTTTTAAATTAACAAAAACATATCTAAAATCGTTTTAAATATAAAATTAGTACTTAGTAGATTTTTGATTTTAAGTGGGTTTTTATAAGATTTTAAGAAAGTTGTGAAACTGTACGGCGAGTTTCACGATTGCTTTCTCTTTAAGCTAAAGCTAAGCAGTGCTAGTTTACAATTTTCAATAGTTATTTTTAAAAGGTGTTTTACTTAAAGTTTTTTAAAGCTTTAAGTAAAGCTATTAGTAAAGTAATTAAAACGATTAGTTCTAACACTTAACTATCCTTTACTCTCAATAGTTTTAGCTTTAATAAATGCTTAAAGGTAACGATATTTTACCAATTTTTTCTTAAAATAAATTTAAATTCTTTATAAAATTAATCGTTTATTAACTTTGGTATGATATGTGATTTTTTTTAAGTGGGGTGGCGAATTTAAATTCTTAAATAAAATAAAAGAATTTAAATTCAGAATTAGGATTATTTTTTATCAAACGCAAAAGCTTGTGAAAAAGCATTTTTTATATTATCTAACAATAATGCCTTTTCATAATTATCTAACCAAGATTTTATCCAAGTCGGAGCGTTTTTATCATTTCTACTCCAACCATAAATTGCGTCTTTAGTAAGTCCTGTTAGTTCTGCAAACTCACTAACACTTAAGCCTAAAAGTTTTATTCTCTCATTAAAATCTTTTCCTGTCATTTTTACTCCTTTTTTTGATTGCAAGTGTATATTAGCATATATTTGTAAAAAATACAATATATTTTGTAAAATATTTAGTATTTTAAGTTTAATTTAAGAATATTATGTTACATTTCGTTTGTATTTGTAAAAAATACTTAAAAAATTGTAATATTTACAAATATATACCAATGAAAGGAGATTGTCAAATGCCATAAAAAAACAAAAAAAAGATTTTAAAACGGATAAAAAACAAGTTGCTTTAAAAAGCCAAAAAACCAAAAAACCAAAAGGATAAATGATGATAGATTTAAATATGAGTTTAGAAGACTTCTTAAACGAAGTTGCAAGGGTTATAATTAACAAATTAAAAGATAAAGATTTTAATAGTTTAAGTTTAGAAGCACAAATGCTCTTAATTGCTTATAAACAGGACAATTTCAGTGCTTATGATTTCCAAGAAAAGCACAATCTTTTGCTAAAACACATATTATTTAGAGAACAAATTCCTAAAGATGAGTTTATAAAACTCTATGATGATGAAATGTTTTTAGAAGAGATAAGCACTCTCTCTAAAAACTATAAATTAAAAGAGATTTTAATATCTCATTGCAAAAGGCTTTTTGCTTAAGAGCCTTTTAGCCCTTGTTACGAGCAAGGGCTTTTATTTTAAGCAAAAATTATAAATAAAAGGATAAAAAAATGAAAAACTTATCTAAAATAAAAAATATTATATAATTTAAATTATTCTTATATAGATTTTAATTAATTTTTAAAAAAAAGAATGGAAAAAATAAGAATGGTGGAGCTGTGGAGATTTGAACTCCAGTCCAAAACTAGCTCAAAACCAGCGTCTACATGCTTAGTAGGCTGCTTAAATTCATTTTTACCAAGTGCAGCTTACGACTTTAGCAAAAACTAAGGCTTTTATTTTATTTAAAGTCTAGCCAAAACTTTAAACTAGCTTGAATGATGACCCGCTAATGCTATTACAAGCTTTAAGCATCGCAGGGCTCAACTGAACTTACGCAGCGTAAGCGTAAGCAGGAGCTAATTCTTTTTTGTTTGCGTTTAATTTTAATTTAGCGTTTAACGTAGCAACACGGCATGCAGCTAATCCCTTACTAATCCTGTCGAAACCTAGTCAGCCCCAAGAAAAGTAAAGTTGTGATTATATCAAATTAACATTATTTTTCAAGGTCTATTTTCACTTAAAGGTCCTAAAGCATTTGTAATTAAATCTAATTTTTTCTTAATTTCTAATTGTTCTTTACTTAATTTTAAATGCTCTATTTCTAAATTTATATTTTTTTCTTCAATGTTTTCAGGCTCTATTACAAATTTAGATAATTCTAATTCGCCTAAATGCCTAGATATATTAAAATCTTGCTCTTTATTAAACTCATTAGCCTTATTTTCTAAATCAATACTACTTTGAAAATCTGGTTCTATTACAAATTTAGATAATTCTAATTCACCTAAATGCCTAGATGTATTAAAATCTTGCTCTTTATTAAATTCATTAGGTTTAGTTTCTAATGAAGTTTTTTTTTATCTAGCTCTGCATTGATTATTTTTGCATTTTTAGTTTTAAAAAACGCACTACATTTAGCTAAAACATTTTTAATATTATCTCTTAAAATAGCCTTTTCTTTCTCATTATAAGGCGGCATTACATGTAATTCTAAAGTATCATTTTCTATTTTAATTTTTACTAATGATTCAAATAAAATATTTTGAAGTTCAGGT
>NZ_JAHCZC010000117.1:0-3397 GCF_018501135.1 Campylobacter sp. 2018MI13
ATTTTAGTTAAGTTTTTATATTTTTACTTTTCTTCACATTTTTTCACACTACAATTTCAAAAAGGAGAAAAAATGAGACCAGAAGAGTTAAGAGCTTTAATTTCAAAAAACATATTTTAAAATTAAAGCTTAAAACTATAATGCTAAAAATGATTTAATAATTTTACTTTGTAATTAAAGTTAAAGCTATTTTTTAAAGCATTACTTACATAATCTTTTGCATTTTTACAAGCTGTTTTAATATCTTCGTTTAAAGCTAAATTACAAGCAATTGCAGAGCTTAGAGTACAACCCGTGCCGTGAGTTACAATATTTTTTATTTTTTCGCCTTTAAAAATAGTAATTTCACCATTTTCGCTTAAAAAATCACTTGCTTTTAAATGCCCACCTTTTAACAAAACCTTACAATTTAGAGTTTTTTCTAGACTTTTTGCTGCATTTATTGCATCTTTTTCATTTGTGATTTTTTCGCCCAATAAAACTTCAGCTTCATATAAATTTGGAGTAATCAAATAAACATTTTTTGCAAAATCTTTTATAGCATTAATCGCCCTTTCATCAAGCAATCTCGCACCACTTGTAGATACCATTACTGGATCTAATACGATTTTACTATATCCATTTAGAGTATTTTTAACACAATTTATAATTTCTTCATCATAAAGCATTCCGATTTTTATAAAATCTATTTCACATTCATCAAAACAAGCTTTTATTTGAGCTTTTATAAAATCTGTATCAACCCTTAAAACGCCAAAAACTCCGCTAGTATTTTGAGCAGTTAGAGCTGTAATTACACTCATTGCATACATTTTATGAGCTTGAATTGTCTTTATATCAGCTTGCAACCCAGCCCCACCAGATGGGTCACTTCCAGCTATACTTAATATCTTTTTCATTTAATTCTCCTATGTTTTTAATATTTATTGTTGCATTTTCGCAATTGATTCCAACGCTAAAAATGTCGTTTTTATTAGCTAAATCAATTATTTTAAAGCTATCATCAATTAAAATAAATTTATTAGTATTCAGCTTATTCATACAAGTTTTTAAAGCTATTTGAGTAGTTTTTAAATATTTTCTTTCATCTTGAATGAAAACAAATTCATCTAAAATATCAAATCTTTTTAAAACAAGTTTTGCAAATGGACTAGCTGTATAAATACACTTTTTATAAGCTTTAAATTTGGCTAAAAACTCATTTACACCTATACATAAATTAGCTTCTTTGCTATAAAAATCAATGCAAGTTTTAATAATTTTTTTACTTAATTTAGTTTTGTTTAATTCATCAATTTTTTTAAGCCCATCATAAAAACTTAAATCATCTAAATTATATCCATTAGCTAATTCTTGCCAAAAGCCAACACTATCAATGATTACGCCATCAAGGTCAATTATAAAAGAGAAATCTTTTTCCATAATTTTTCGCAATTTGCTTTATAATTTTGATTTTCATAAATCGCACTTATACAAGCTATATTTTTTATTTTAAATTCTTTTAAATTGTCTATATTTTGATAATTTAATCCTCCTATTGCCACTTTAGGAATGTTTATTTCTTGCACTATTTTTATTAGGTCATTTTTGCTTAGCATTTTTGCATCTTTTTTAGTATTGCTCTCATAAATTGCTCCAATGCCTAGATAATTTGCTCCTAATTTTAAGCCCTTTAACGCTTCTTCATAATTACTTGCACTTATTCCTAAAAACATATTTTTTGGTATTTTTAGATTTTTGTTTATATCACTTTGTCCTAGATGAATACCATCAGCATTTAGCTTAATTGCAAGTTCTAAATCATCGTTTATTATTAAAGCTACTTTTTTTATTTCACAAAGATTTTTTAATTTTAAAAGTGTATTAAGGCTATAATTGTTCGCTTTATTTCTTACTTGAAAGCAAGTTACATAATCAAATAAAATCTCACAAATATCTAATAATTCATCTTCTTTAGTGTATATATCATCACTAATTGCATAAAATCTTAAAATTTCATCTAAGTTTTTCAATTTTTATCCTTTCTTTTATGGTAGTTCCATCAATTTTGCTTAACTCATCAATTAAGTGCATTTTAAACGACATAGTGCCATTTGCTTTAGTTTCGGCTATTTCAGCACTTATGTTAAATGCACTTATACCTGTGATTACAGAATTTAATTTATCATCATTTGCCCCTACAAAAACTGCTAAGATATTGCCTAGCATACAACCTGCACCTGTGATTTTTGTCTGCATTGCTGAGCCATTGCTTAGTATAAAAACATTCGTTTTGCTGATAATAAAATCATTTTTACCTGTGATTACCAAAATAGTTTTATGTTTTTTAGCAAAATCAATGTATTTTTCTAAATCATTTTGATTTATTTCATCACTACTATCGCAGCCACTTGTATTTAATGTCTTATTTACTAGATAATTTATCTCGTTTGCATTGCCTTTAATTACACAAAATTTTATATTTTGCATTAAATATTTACATAAATTATTTCTTGCATTACTAACTCCTGCTGCAACGGGGTCAAAAACAATAGGAATATTTAATTCATTTGCCTTTAAGGCTGCGTTTTTATGGGCTTTTATTAGATTTTCGTTTAACTGCCCGATATTTAGCAAAACCGCATTACTAATTGCAACAATTTCGCCGACTTCTTCATAAAAATCTCCCATAATAGGTGAGCCACCAAGGGCTAAAATAGCGTTAGCTGAGTCATTTATCGTTACATAATTTGTAATACTTTCTACTAAAGTTTTATGATTTCTTGTTTTTTGCATAATGTTTTGATACATATTCTCCTCCTAAGGTTAAAATTAAAATGATTAAAAAAGTTAAAATTGATGCTAAAAAATCAAAATAAATCAGTATTTGATAAATTAAAAATCCAATAAACCAAATTAAAAAATTTAATTTAGCTGAATTTTTTAGTTTAAAACAATATACACATACCATAACCGATGCCATAGGTAAAAATACTGAACTTAATGTATATAAAAAATTTTCATATAAAGAAAAAGGTATAAAAATAGCTATTAATAAAGCGATAAAGATTATTAATAAAATTGTAATTTTATTACCAAATTTATTATTTATATTTTTAATACTTTCATTAGCTGAAAAAATGTCTAAATATGTTGTTGTTATTGTTGAAAAAATAATCAAAAATATTATTAACATTGATAATTTTAAAGTGATTAAAAAACTAGAAAGGTCGCTATAGTATTTCATGGTTAAATATCCAATTATATACATAAGTGAACTTCCTAGAAAATACGCGACTGAAGCTACTAAACTATCTTTTATTGGATTTTTAAAATATTTTGTATAATCACCAACTAATGCAAGCCAAGAAATTGGCATAGCAATACTTAGTTCAATAGCATTTATTAAGTTTATTTT
>NZ_JAHCZC010000118.1:0-3356 GCF_018501135.1 Campylobacter sp. 2018MI13
AGCTAAATATAACTAAAAGAATTTAAATTAGTGATAAAATCACAAGTATTATCTGATATAAAATAAAACATTTTGTTACAAGGAAATTAAAGTGGAAATTATCAATAAAAAGTGTGATATTTGTTCTTGTAAAATCTCAAAATTAACTTATAAAAAAGATTTAGGATTTATTAGTCTAAAATGTCCTAATTGTAATGCCTTGTATAGATCAAAAGACAAAATGTCTTTTGTTATGATAGATGCTGCTTTAGTGGATATTTCTCGTTGGGTTTGTGCATTGCTTTCTATTGTGCCTATTGCTTTATTGGATAAATTTATTAATAGCAGAATTATTCAAGTAGCAATATGGTTTTTAACTTTTTTGATTATTGCAAGTATTTTTTCATTCATTCATGATTATTTAGAATTGTTTATATTTTCAAAATTTGTTTTATTTGATAATAGTGAAACAATTGAAATTAAAAAATCTAGGTTAAGCAAATTAAAAGATTTTATGATTAATCTTAGTAAAAATATAAATATATTTTATAAAAAGTGTGATATTTGTTCTTGTAAAATCTCAAAATTAACTTATAAAAAAGATTTAGGATTTATTAGTCTAAAATGTCCTAATTGTAATGCTTTTTATATTTTAAAAAGCAAAATTAATGGCTTTTCTTTTAGCAATGCTCTGAGTGTTATTTTTGGTTTTATTAGTGCTATTATTACAATAATTTTTGCCACTTCAAATAAGAATTTAGCTAATGAAAATTTTGTATTTTTTATCTTTATATTATTTGCGATTTTTTTAATATCTATCGCTATTTTTTCTATTATTGAGCGTTATTTGAATATATTTATATTTTCTAAGTTTTTCTTGGTTGAAGATTTGAGTAAAATCAAAGCTAAAAGTAAAACAATAATAGACTATATTTTAAGCAAATTTAAATTCTTATAAATCATCACAAGCTTTAATTTATCTACACTATTGATAGGTATTCAATGCTTGTTTTAATGATTGCTTAAAGCTTTCTTGCAATGTTTTTGGTTCTAATATTTTTATATCAGGCAACCAACTTTTAACAAATCTTAATATTTCAAGCTCACTTGTATATTGTATATCTATTATTAGTGGATTTTCTTGAATTATTATTTGATGTTTAAAAAATTTTTTCATATCTTTTTGAAAATATTGTTTTATATTGTCGCTAATTTCTAATGTAGCCGTATTTACATTATTTAAATTATTATAATTACTTAAAGCATTATTTAATTCTTTTAGTTTTATATCTAATTTATCTGGAATTTCTATGTCTTTATAGTTAGAGCCAATAATTTCAGTGATATCTTCAATAAATGCTAATCTCTTAAGCTCAATGCTTTCATTTTCTTGTTTTACTAAAGCATACCAATTTTTATCACTATAAATTATTTTTAGAAAAATTACTTTATAAACTTCATTGCTTTTCATTGTAATAGTAGCTTTTAATTTTTTATTCATTAATTTGAAAATTTTTTTAGTATATTTTAATTCTAATTCACTCATTTTTGTATCTACTAAAGGATTATCTAGACACATAAAGTTATTTTTTAAATCTTTTGTAAGTTCTGTTATATTGTTAGAATTCAATGTTTTTAATGTATTAAATGCTAAAAATTCATCATAATTATATTTTTTATCTGTAAAAAATCTCAAAAAATCATCATTTAAATAATCAGAATTTATTATGTATTTAAATGGGCGTTTTTCTTCATACATTTTAATATATTGACTAAGATAATTTGATATTTTAATGTTTTCAATGATTTTTGAAATGCTTTGTTTTGAAATATTATAATTTAGTTTTACTTTTAAATACTTAGTTATATCTTCTCTAGTAGCACCTTTTTCACCTTTTTCATAAATTATTTTTATAATATTTAAATATAGAGTGAAGTTATCTAAGTTTGCTGGTTTTCTTTTGGTTTTTGTTCTTATCATTTTTATTCCTTATTTTTTTAGTCAATAATAATAGGACTTTAAAATTATATTATTTCATTGTTTAATAAATACAACGAGATTAAAAGGAGAAAAAATGGAAATAAAAATTAGCGAATTGGCTTTAAAAATTATAGCAGGCACAATAACAACGATAGCATTGGCAATAATAAGCTCAAATAATTCAGGTAATTCAAATCGCTTAGATAATACTTTTGATGATTTTGATGAGTTATTAAAATAAATCTAAAAGCCAAAATTTAATCAAAAGGAGAAGTAAAGAAAATCAAAAAATAATATATTTAATATTAAAATCTAAATTTATTTGATAAGAATATGTTGTAATACATAAACATTGTTAAGAATATGTATTACAAAAATACTTTTTTTATAATGAAAATACATTAAAAAATCATTATCACTATAATCAAAATATTTCACTTATAATTACATAATTTTATCACCTTTCTTATTTTAAACTTCCGTTTCTTTATATGTGATTTTTTATTTTTATACCACTTTTGAAATTTTATATGCCATTTGACTTTTACAAATATCAACCATGTTAATGCAAAGGCTGGATTTTTTCAATCCCCTAAAGCGGGGCAATATTCTCTAACCAAGTTAAGTTAGCTTTACAAATGCTAGAAATTAAGTTTCAATCCCCTAAATCGGGGCAATGTTCTCTAACTTATATGATTTAGGTAATAAAGAAGTAAAAATAATTAAGTTTCAATCCCCTAAATCGGGGCAATGTTCTCTAACAAAGTATAGTAAAGAGCATATAAATTTAAATAATAGGTTTCAATCCCCTAAATCGGGGCAATGTTCTCTAACAAAAGTAAGGTTAGGTATAGAAATATGCTTAATAGTTTCAATCCCCTAAATCGGGGCAATGTTCTCTAACTAAAGCTAATACATTAAAAGTTTTAAGTCAATTTGTTTCAATCCCCTAAATCGGGGCAATATTCTCTAACATAACTGAGAAAAATATACAGGTGATAACAGCAAATGTTTCAATCCCCTAAATCGGGGCAATATTCTCTAACCCTTAATTTTCCCATACTTTGTAAAAGAACTAAAATAAAAAAATCATTATAAATATCCTTGATTAATGCCTAATTATCAGCAAATAATTTTAATACAATAAATTTTTTAGAAAATGCCAAGCAAAAATTAAATTTCACTACTAAAACGCCTATTTCATCATAAAAATTTTTAATTTGCTTATCATTTTCTGATTTTAAGAAATTTTTAAAGTCTAAAAAGCCTATAATTAGGGCTTTTAAATCTTAAACAAAAATAAATTTTAGAAAATGCCAAGCAAAAATTCACAAAAACCCATAAAATTAAAATATTTAAGCTGATTTTAAGCCTAAAACTAGGTAAATGCGAAATG
>NZ_JAHCZC010000119.1:0-3220 GCF_018501135.1 Campylobacter sp. 2018MI13
ATTTGTTATTATTTATAAGCATACATTTAGGAGAGAAAATGATTTTTTTAATACCATTAATTATATTTATAGGAATACTTTTTGGGATTGATTACATATATTTTCAAGATGATGATAATAATGTAAAACAAGAAAAAGTTATAAAAAAACAAGAAGTAAGCAATGTAGATGAATATATCAAAAAGTATACAAAATGATAAAACAAGCTTTAATTGATACTTTTGCCGTTGCTGTTGCTTATATAGTAATTGGTATTGCATTTGGCATTCTTGCTTATTCAAATTCTTTTAGTTTTTTTGAAGTTTTTGTGGCTGCTGTTTTTGTTTTTTCTGCGTCATTGCAATTTTTATTATTATCTTTACTTAGCTCTGGTGCTAGTTTAGTAGAGATTTTAATAGCTTCAAGTTTGCTAAATCTTAGACATTTTTTCTATGTTTTAGGAGCTTTAAAATATTTTAGAGATTTAGGCTTTATAAAATACTATGCGATTTTTACTTTAACTGATGAGAGTTTTGCCTTACTTAGTGCAAAAGATTATGATAAAAAAACTGCCGTATTAATTCTAACTTTTAATCATTTTTATTGGATTTTTGGTTGTATTGTAGGGTATTTTATAGCAAGTTTTGCTAAGGCTGATTATAGTGCTTTAGGATTTTCTTTAAATGCTTTATTTATAGTTTTAGCTTACGAACTTTACATAAAACATAAAGAAAATAAAGTATTTTTCATAGCCTTAACTCTTGGGCTTATAGGTTTATTTTTCATAGATAAACAATATATGATGTTAAGTTGTATTTTTTCAGGAATTTTTATATTGATTTTAGGAAAGAAATTATGTCTTATACGATGAGTGCTTTATTAATTGCTGGTTTTAGTGCTGTTGTTTTAAAGGCTTTAGCTTATATATTTTTTGGGACAAAAAAACCAAATGAACTTTTAATGTATCTTGAAAAACATATGCCACTTTTGATTATGGTTATCTTAGTTTGCTTTTTATATAAAGGCTTAGATTATGAAAACCCACCTTATGCAAGTGATTATTTAGTAGCTGGGCTTGTTGCCTTAATCTCTCATATAATGTTTAAAAAAGGTTTTATTAGCATTATTTTAGCAACTTGTGTTTTTTATGTTTTACACGAAATTATTTTTTAGGAATTTAAATTGAGATATAGTGTTTTATTACTTAGTTTATTGTTTTTGAGTGCTTGTGGTGGTGGCGGTGCTGCTGCTAGTGTAGAGCCAAATAATTCAAATAATCAAAGCACAATTAATAAAGATTATACAAATTATTTGCCTACTGCTAATTTTAATTTAGAAGATAGTTTATACAATAGTAGTTATTTAAAATTCACACCGCAAAATTCTTCATCAAGCTATGTTACAAATATAGGCTTTAGCTCTAATTGGAATCAAGGTTTTTTAGGAACAGGAATAATCTTAGCTATCCTAGATACAGGGACAAGTGATTTAAGCAAATTAGCTTTTAATAATCATTATGAATATAAGGAAGTAGATAGAGCGCATTGGAAATCACTAGATTATAGATTAAAAAATACTAATTTTACTGCTAACACTTACAAAAGCTCTGTTTTGATTAATGAAAAAACAAAAGCAAAAGCAACTCATGGAATGCTAGTAATGAATACAGCAAGTTATTTAGCAAAGGATATAAGATTTGCTAATGTGCCTTTACCTTTACTTGATTCAGATGGAAATAAGTTAAGTTCAGGAGATGATATAAATCTTGCTGCTACAATTGATTATTTATCAAATAGCGGGGTAAGGTTTTTTAACCGCTCATTTGCAAGAACAAAAACAATAGATACTAGTGAAGATAATATTGGGGTATTTTATCCAGCAATTATGCAAAATAATGCTCTTGTAGTTAGTTCAGCGGGAAATGAGGAAACAACAGGAGATTTTTCAGCTCATGCTTTACCTATTAATAGCCCACTTAGAAAAGGTTGGATAATTGCACTTGGTTATTATGATAAACCAAAAGAAGATTACAAAAATATTTATTATATTATGGATAATGGGGTTAAAAAATATGTATATTCTGCAGGAAATACTTGCAAAAAATACGGAATTGATGATTGTATAGCAGCTCCTTTTTTAATAAATAATAATGCAGGAACTAGCTTTAGTGCCCCAGCTATTTTAACTCTTGGTGCTTTAATTTATGAAAAATATCCTTGGATGAGTAATGATAATATTAAAGAGAGTATTTTTACAACGGCTTATAAGGTTTATGGAGCAAGTGAAAGCGATATTAAAGCTCATTTTGGAGAAGGCATTATAAATCCAGCAAAAGCAATGAATGGAGTTGCAAGTTTAAGGCATGATTTTAATGCCAATGTAGATATAGATAATTTATATGTATTCTCAAATGATATTAGTGGTAATGCAGGGCTTATTAAAGATGGGATTGGAACTCTTGCTTTAAGTGGAAAAAATACTTTTACAGGAGATATAAGTATTAAAAAAGGTGTTTTGTGGCTTAGTAATTCAAATAAAGCTAGTATCACTAATAATTCTATATTAAGAATGAGTAATGCTAGTGCTGCAAATTTAACCAATAATGGAATTTTAGTTAATGAAGGAATGGAAGTTAATAATCTAAAATTAGCTAATACAAGCGTAGTTTATACAAATATAGGCGAAAAATTTAATGTAATTAATAAAGCTATACTTAATGGGGATTTAAATGTAGTTGGGGTTAAATACGGCTATACTTTAAATAAAGAAAGAGAAAATATCTTAACAGCAGGAAGTATTGAAGGTGAGTTTAAAAATATAAAACCAAATTCTACATTTTTGAAATTAAGCGAACCTGTATATGATAAAAATAATTTAAGTATTAAGGTAGATAAAATTGATGATTTAAATACTTTACCTGAATTAAATGCTTATGCTAAGAAAAATTACACAAGTTTATTTTCAAAATTTGATAGATTGCTTTATGAAACAAAAAAGCCTGATTTACCATTGGATAAGGCAAATTATAAAGAAGTGAATTTAAATGGTAATTTACGCGAAAATGAGTTTTTAAAATACAATATGATTGCAAATGCGATAATAAATACAACAAAAGATGAATTAGCATCTACTACGAAATTATTATTTGCAGAAGATATTTATACAAACTCAATTTTAAATATCGCAAGGATAAAATCACTAAATAAAATAAGTTTTGATAATTTTGGAGTAAGTTATAATT
>NZ_JAHCZC010000011.1:0-32568 GCF_018501135.1 Campylobacter sp. 2018MI13
AAACTACATTATCAATCTCTTGTTTGATATCATAATCTAAAATTATCCTTATATGTTCGCCTTTATAATATAAAATCCACAAAGATTTATTAAGTTTTGCATGGTCTAGTTCTGGGTCATCAAAATACATACAATTCATAAACCAGCAGTCTAATTCTTCATCTATTACAATGCGTTCTTCATAAGGAAATTTATGATGTTGTCTGAGATACCAATCATTAGTATGCTTAATACAAATATCTACAAAAGAATATTTCTTCTCTAATCTATCATCAATAATTGCGTTTTTAAAAGCCATTTGCTTACCTTTTTTTAAACCAAATTCCTACTTAAAATTCCACAATTTTTAAAGAATTTGAATTAGGATTTAAAATATTTATTCTTTTATTATTTCATCTCTTACATATACTTTATAGCCGTCAATTGTTTCCCAAGCACCAGAAAGATTATAAACATCTAATATTTCTTTAAGAAGATTTATAACTTCTTTTTCACTTAATAATTCATTGTTTTTAATATCAAAAATACTCCAAACTTTATCGTATAAAACACCATCTATTGTTATATCAAAATCATAATCAAGTATAACTTCAATCAAATTACCTTTATAATATAAAACCCACAAGCCTTTACTAAGTCTTGCATGCTCTAATTCAGGATCTAAAAAATTATAACCTAGCATTATAAAACAATCTAATTCTTCATCTATTACTATTCTTTTCTCATCAGGCATCATACGATTTTGTTTATAGTATAAGCTATCTGTATAATTGCAAAAAATATCTGTCATTTTGTATTTTTCATCAAGTTCTTTTGTAACTACTGCGTTCTTAAAAGCCATTATTTCTCCTTAATTTTAACTATTAAGTAAATATTATAAAAATTATTTTTTATAAAGTAAAGAAGGTTTGAAGATATTCAAATTCCAAAATCGGAATTTGAAATTAAAATTATTTTATTCTTGAGCGTCACGCCATTCGTTTAGAACTTTTACTTCTTCATCGCTTAAAAATCCACTAAATGCAGAAAATCCACTAAGCGAATAAGCAGGGCAATCAATACTCTCATAATTTTTCTTAGCTTGATTTAATTCATAGCTAAATATTGAAAACACACCTTTTACATCTAATCCGTGAGACCTAGCAGCACCAACAGCAGCAATACTTGAACCGCCACTTGAGATTAAATCTTCTAGCACAACGCAAGTGCTTCCGTGCTTAAAGCTTCCTTCAATCATCTTTGCTCTTCCATGGGTTTTGTTTTTTGATAATATATATACTAATGGTTTGTTTAATATATCAGCCACCCAAGCTCCGTGAGCAATAGCTCCAGTAGCAGTTGCTGCTATGTAATCAACATCTCCTGCTTTTTCTTTAATCAAATTCGCTAAATGATTTGCTATGATTTTACGCTCTTTTGGATAGCTAATTAACACACGATTATCACAATATATAGGGCTTTTAATACCACTTGAATATGTGAAAAATTCTTTAGTATTAATAAATATTGCTTCACAATCTTTTAATATTTTTACAACTTCACTTGCAACTTCTTTATTCATTTTCTTCTCCTTTTATACATTGAAAATAAGCTCTAATAGGATTAGAACTCTTTGTAATCATTCTACCAGCTACAATATAATCAATATTGTTTTCTATAGCAAATTTTGGCGTAGCAACCCTTGCTTGGTCATTTGCATCATTGCCTAAAAATCTAATGCCAGGCGTAAGAGCCTTAAGTCCTAAATCTTTAGCAAATTTTGCCTCATAAGCACTACTTACTATGCCATCAAGACCTGCTTTTTTACTGATTAAACAGCGTTGTTTTACGCAATCATTAATGCTTCCATTAAAGCCTAAATCATTTTTAAATTCTTCTTCTTCAAACGAAGTTAATACAGAAATTCCAAATAATTCACACTTGCTACCTAATTCATTTTTAGCATTAACAGCAGCCTTTAAAGCTTGCTCGCCTGCAAAAGAATGAAGGCTTAAAATATCAATATCATTTTTTAAAAGTGTCTTAGTAGCATTATAAATAGTATTTGGGATATCAATTAATTTTAAATCTAAAAATATATTAAAACCTAAGTCTTTTAGCTCTTTTAAAAAGTCATTTCCAGCTGTGTAGTATTGCCACATACCGACTTTTAAATAAGGCATAATTAATTTTAAATTATGCTCTTTTGCATAGTTTTCAAGATTTTTTGCTGATAGTTTTGATACAAATTCACGGCTTTGCTCTAAGGTGTCAAAATCTAATGCGATTATGGTTTTCAAATTCTCTCCTTTGATTTAATAAAATTATCTCTTTTTAACTCTTTACGACTTAGCATTATGCAAAAATTTATTAAATAAAACATATTGAATTTATATTTTTAAAAGTTATTTATTACATTATTTAAATAATATAATACAAAAATCAAAAGGAGAAAAAATGGACTTTTTGGACTCATTAAAACAAATCAAAACAGATATAAAAGAAAATGAAAAGAAAAAAGAGCAAGAATTAGAACTAGCAAAAATCAAACAAAAAGAAGAAGAATTAAGACAAGATTTCATAAATTATATGAATGAAAGCGGAGTTAAAAAAATCTAATTAAGATTTAGAAAATCTAAATCTTAATTAATTAATTGAATTAAGTTTGTCTAATTCAAAAGGTGTAGTTTGATATACATAATAATTTAGCCAGTTGATATAAACGCAATTTGCGTGAGCTCTCCAAGTAAGTTTTGGGGGATTGTTTGGATTATCATCTTTATAATAATTATAAGGAATATCAACATCTAAGCCGTTTTTAATATCTCTTTTATACTCATTATCTAAAGTAGTGCGAGAGTATTCAGGATGACCTAGGACAAACACTTGTCTTCTATCAGAACTTCTTATCAAATAGCTTCCTGCTAAATCGCTTTTAGCTAAAATCACTAAAGATTTATGATTTGCTAAGGCTAATTCATCAATTCCTGAATGCCTTGAATGTGGAGCTAAAAACACATCATCAATTCCCCTTAAAATCTCATCTTTACTATCAATTACATCGTGATAAAACACTCCACTTAATTTCTTTTTTAAAGGAATTTTTGCAATATTGTAATGATAATTTAGCCCAAACATCGCACCATAGCATATATGAAGAGTGCTAAAAACATTGCTTTTGCTCCATTCTAAAATACTAACTAATTCATCATAATAAGTTATTTCGCTAAATTCATATTGTTCTAGCGGAGCTCCTGTTATTATCATTCCATCAAATTTTTTATGCTTTATCTCATCAAATACCAAATAATGCTCGTTTAAGTGGCTTTGACAAGTGTTTTTGCTCTCGTGACTTGCTATTCTTAAAAGCGTGATTTTTACTTGTAAAGGCGTATTAGAAAGCATTCTAAGTAATTCTAATTCAGTTTCTTCTTTGATTGGCATAAGGTTTAAAATCACAAGCTCTAATGGACGAATATCTTGAGAATTTGCTCTTGCTTCATCCATTACGAAAATATTTTCATTTTCTAGTAAAACTTTTGCTGGAAGGTTAGTTTTTATATTAACGGGCATTTTTTCTCCTTTTTTAACTAATTTTGCCATTTTTTACTTGCTAAATACTTAAAATAAAGTTAAACTAATATTTTTTTAAAGGAGAGAAAATGTTAAAACAAGATACTTTATGTATTCACGCAGGTTATGAGCCAAAAAATGGCGAAAGTAGGCAAGTGCCAATCATTCAATCAACTACTTACAAATACGATTCTTGTGAATTTATGGGAAAATTATTTGACTTAGAAGAAAGTGGATATTTTTACTCAAGAGTAGCAAATCCTACAAATGATTATGTAGCTAGTAAAATTGCTAAATTAGAAGGAGCAATTGCTGGGGTGCTAACTTCTAGCGGACAAGCAGCTATATTTTTTGCAATTACAAATATTTGTAAAGCAGGAGATCATTTAGTTTGCGTAAATGAGATTTATGGTGGAAGTATAAATCTAATAGGCGTAACGCTTAAAAAATTTGGAATTGATTGCACCTTTATTAGTGCAAATAGCACAGATGATGAAATAAGAGCAGCTATTAAAGAAAACACAAAATTAATTTACGCTGAAAGCGTATCAAATCCTGCTTTAGTAGTGCTTGATATTAAAAGATTTGCAAATATTGCTCACGAAAATGAAATTCCATTAGTAATTGATAATACTTTTGCAACTCCTATTAATTGCCAGCCTATAAAACACGGAGCTGATATTGTTATTCATTCAGCTACTAAATATCTTGATGGGCATTCAAGTGTGATTGCTGGGGTTGTGCTTGATAGTGGTAATTTTGATTGGAGTAAGTATCCTAAAAAATTTGCAGATTTTAACACCCCTGATGAGTCATATCACGGATTAATCTATACACAAAAATTTGGCAAATTAGCGTATATTGTAAAAATGATTGTTCAATTAATGAGAGATATAGGTGCTTGCTTACCTGCAACTAGTGCATATATGCTATCAACTCATATTGAAAGCCTACCTTTAAGAATGGCAAAACACTGCGAAAATGCGAAAAAAATTGCAGAATTTTTAGAAAATAATGAATATATTGAAAGCGTAAATTGCCCTATGCTAAAAAGCAGTCCTTATTATAATCTAGCTTTAGAATATATGCCTAATGGGGTTTGTGGGGTTATTAGCTTTACATTAAAAGCAAATAAAGCTAAGGCAGTTAAGTTTTTAGATAGCTTAAAATTAATAATGATAGCAACTCATGTAGCTGATGCAAGAAGCTGTATTTTACACCCTGCAAGTCATACTCATAGACAATTAAATGAAGCTGAATTAATAAAAGCTGGAGTTAGCGAAGGTCTTGTAAGGCTTTCTGTTGGTATTGAAAATGCTGATGATTTAATAGCTGATATTAAACAAGCATTAGAAGTTACTTTTAAGTAATTCGTATTTGAAATTCTTATAAAATTATAAGAATTTCAATCTATATTATTTATCTTTTAAGTCCATTTACGATTGATAGCATTTCATCACTTGTAGTGATTGCTTTAGAGTTTGCTTCATAAGCTCTTTGACCTGTGATTAAATCAGTCATTTCTTCTACTAATTGCACGTTACTCATCTCTACGAAGTTTTGCTTAATTTGACCAAAACCATTAGTCCCGCCAGTGCCAACTACAACTGCTCCACTAGCACTAGTTTCAAGGAAATTATTATCTCCTAATGCGTGTAAGCCACTAGGATTTATGAAGTTTGCTAATTCAATTTGACCTAGTTGCACTGCTTCAGGATTACCCGCTTGAATTACACTTACAACCCCATCAGTTCCTATCCCAATAGCAACTGCATCTTCAGGAATTGTAATTTCAGGGATTAATCTATATCCATCACTATTTACGATAGTTCCTTCGCTATCTAGCTTAAAAGCACCATTTCTTGTATATGCCGTAGTGCCATCAGGTAGCTGAACTTGGAAAAAACCATTACCGGCTATTACCATATCTAATTGATTGCCTGTTTCTTTGAAATATCCTTGTGTAAATTGCTTTGTAATTGCTGTTGGGCGAACTCCAAGACCTACTTCAATACCTGTTGGACTTTGAGTTGTTGTGCTTGTGCTAGTGCCTGCGTATTCCATTACTTGATACATTAAATCAGCAAATTCTGCTCTATTTTTTTTGTATCCCATAGTATTTACATTGGCAATATTATGAGATGTTGTATCAATTTGTGTTTGCTGTGCTATCATTCCTGTTGCTGCTGTATATAAAGACCTAAGCATTTTTACTCCTATTTAACATTTGCTAATTTATTTATTGCGTCGCTATTTAGCTCATCCATATGGCTAGTCATTACTTTTTGATACATTTCAACTAAACGATGAGTTTCTATAAGACCTACCATTTCATTAACGGCATTTACATTACTCATTTCTAAAAACCCACTCGCAAGTGCATTTGAACCCTCAAAATCTTGCATTTTAGTTAAATCATCTAGTTTATAAAGATTATCTCCTATCTTTTCTAAATCCCTTGTATCATCCATCCTAGCTACAAAAATCCTATTTGCTACTTCACCATCTAAATAGACATTTCCATCTGAATCAATAGTTAATCTTTGATTATCTCCTACTTGAATGCCATCATTTGCAGGGTCTTCAAAATAATTTGAGCTTAATAATCTATCTCCATTTTTTGTAACTATAAAGCCATCTTCATCTAGGCTAAATGCTCCATTTTTGCTAAATTTCACACTACCATCTGATGAGCGAACCATAAAAAAACAATCACTTCTTTTGATTGCAATATCTAAAGGATTGTTGGTCGGACGGATTGCACCTACGCTAAAATCTGTGTATTCTATATCAATATTAGGAACTCTATTTATGGTTTGATTTATGTATTTTGCAGCTTGTTTTGTATGATTATCAATTGGCATATTTTGCATTTCTTCATCATAAAGCCTTTTAAAATCAGCAATTACTACATTATCTCTTTTATAACCTGCAGTATTTACATTAGCTAAATTATTAGAGATAACATTTAAGCGATTTAGTTGAGTAACCATTGCTCCTGTAGCTTGATAAAATCCGTTTTGCATAACTTTCCTTAAATATTTTATATTTTGATAAAAGCAAAACTTATTCCAAAATAAGATAAACTTCTAAAAATTTTTAGAGTTTATCTTAAAATCAAATTCTTTATTTTTTATTTTTCATAATTTTGTCAAAAAATACAGAATTTAAAAAAGCAATTAAACATATGAAAATAATGTAATATCCACTACCAATATCAAATTTTCCGTGTGATTTAACTACGATAATTGGAGTTAAAAATCCTGCTATTGCATAAGCTAAATTATAAGAAAATCCTATACCTGTATATCTAATACTAGCCTTATAAAGCCTACACATAAATAATGATGTAAAATTAACAATACCACCAAAAAACGCCGAAGCAAAATAAAATATACAAGTTGAAGCGAAATCCTTTAAAACATATAAAGAATAAAAATACATAGTGCTAGTAAAAACTAATAAAATAGCAAAAATTTTGCAAATTAAACTAGCTTTAAATCTATCAGCCAATGCCCCACAAACAACAAGTCCAATCATCATAAATATACTCGCAATAATTTGTAAGCTAGTATTTAAAGCAGGATTAATATTTAAAATACCTTTCATAAAATTAGGCATCATTATTAAAAATACTAAAACACAAGCAGTAAGAACAATAGTTAAAAACATTGATAAAATTATTTCTATTTTATAATCTTTTATGACTGATTTTATAGGAAAATCGCTTAATTGCTTTTCAGCTTGAAGTTGCTTAAAAATAGGAGTTTCTTGCAAAAATCTTCTAAGATAAATGCTAATTAGACCAAAAATACCACCTATTAAGAAAGGAATTCTATACGCATAATCTTTTATTTCATCTTCTGTGAAATTTAGTTGAAGCAATAACGCACTTAAAGCTCCTAAAGTAATACCACCACAAACCCCACTAGTTAAAACTCCTAAAAATAATGCCTTTTTATTATCAGGACTATGCTCATATATAAAAGCCCAAGCACCAGGTAACTCTCCTCCAATAGCAACGCCTTGAACTAATCTAATAGCTAATAAAATAGCAATAGCAAAATAGCCAATTTGCTCATAAGTAGGCATAATCGCAAAAATAAATGTAGGAATTACCATTAAAATAATGCTTAATAAAAACATATTTTTCCTACCAAACTTATCGCCAAAATGTGCCATTATAACTCCACCTAATGGACGAGCTAAATACCCTGCAGCAAAAGCTCCATAAGTATTTAATAATTTTATACTCTCATCAAGCTCTTTTGGAAAAAAATGATGTGTAAAATACGGAGTAAATAATGCAAATATAATAAAATCATAAAATTCTAATGTCCCACCTAATGCACTTAATGCTAAGGTTTTTGTATCTTTTTTTGTAATAGTTTTCATTAAATTCCTTTAAATTTCTTTGTTTTTTTTATTTCTAATTTTGATTTTGTTAATGATTATTAATTTGAGTAAGAGTATATAGGTAAGGCTTTGCCTTACCAATAGATATAAGTTTTTGTAGATTTAATATCTGCGTAGTTTAAAATTGTGCCATCTTCTAAAGTGATTTTTTCATCATCAGCACTAAGTAATTTTGAGATAATTTCTTCTTTTTCTTTAGTTTTAATTTTTAGTATCTCACCTATACTAAGTTTAAAATGCTCTATTTTAGTAAGCTTTCTTTCAAGTCCAGGAGAGCTTACTTCTAAAAAGTATTTTTCATCTGTAGGTGGATTTAAATCAAGTATAGGAGAAATCAATCTACTAAATTGCTCGCAATCATCAAGGCTAACTGATTTATTTTCTCCATCTTTTAAGATGAAAATTCTATAAATAAAGTTATTGCCTTCTTTTGCTAATTCAGTATCATAAATCACTAAATTAAGCTGTTTAGCTAAATTCTCTAGCTCCATTTATTTCTTTTCCTTATTAATTTGCTTAAATAATTCTTCTATTCTATTAATTTTATCTAAACTATCGTCAAACCTAAAATGAAAATTTGGACATCTATACATACCAAGCGCTCCTAAGCAATGAGCTTGCAATACTTTGCTAACTCTTTTTAGCTTAGAAAGAACTAAATTTTGTTCATCTTTTGTAAGCGACATTTTATCTAAATATATAAAAGCATCATAACGACCCTTTTTACAATCTACATCATTTACCAATAGACCGCTCAATAAAGGATCATCTAAGTTTGCTAAAGCTTCTCCTACTAATTCCTTTAGCAAACTTTGTGTTCTTAGGCGTTTTATTTGTGCTTTATCATTCATTATAAACTAGCCTTACTTTGAACTTCTTTATAACTTTCTATAAAATCGCCTTCTCTCATATCGTTAAATCCAACGATACCAACACCACATTCATAACCTTTGCTAACTTCTCTAGCGTCGTCTTTAAAGCGTTTAAGTGAGCTAATCTCTCCTTCAAACACTACAACACCTTCACGAATAACACGGATTTTAGCCCCTCTTACTATGCTTCCATCAGTTACCATACATCCTGCTATTTGTCCTACTTTTGGCACATTGATTACTTGTCTAATTTCAGCTTGTCCGAGTTGCTCTTCGCTAATAATAGGACTCATTAAACCACCTAAAATAGCCTTAATCTCATCAATTAGATTGTAAATTACATTATATGTTTTAATCTCAACCTTGGCTTCTTTTGCTTTTTCCTTAATATCCCCCGTTGGACGAACATTAAAGCCAACTATAACACCACCACTAGCTTGTGCTAAAGCAATATCTCCTTGAGATATTCCACCAACACCACCTAAAACAATATCAACTTTTACCTCATCATTTGAAAGCTTTTCAAGACTTCCTCTAATAGCTTCTAATGTTCCACCTACATCGGCTTTTAAAATAACAGGTAATGATTTTAAATTCCCTTCTTTAATTTTTGCACTTAATTCATCAAGGCTTACTTTTGTTGATTTGCTTAATTCTTTTTGTCTTAAATATTCGTGGCGTTTTTGTGCGTAATCTCTTGCTTCTTTATCAGTCGCAACACTAATTAAAGTCTCACCTGCATCAGGAATTTCATTAAGACCCATAATTACACCACACTCGCCTGGTAAAATCTCTTTTAGTGCGTTACCTTTGCTATCTGTAATACTTTTTACCCTACCATAAGCAATGCCTGCTACAACGGTATCTCCTACTCTTAGCGTTCCATTTTCCATAATCACAGTAGTTACTACACCACGACCTTTTTGTAAAGAACTTTCAACTATATTTGCTTTTGCAGCTGTATTCTTATTTGCTTTAAGCTCTAAAATTTCAGCTTGTAATAAGATAATTTCAAGTAAATCTTCAATTCCAGTTCCCTTTAAAGCACTAATATGAACGAATTCATGACTTCCACCCCACTCAGTTGGCATAATATCAAGCTCTGCTAATTGAGTTTTAACTCTATCAGGATTTGCTGCTTCTTTATCTATTTTATTAACAGCGATGATGATTGGAACACCCGCTGCTTTTGCATGCGAAATTGCTTCTTTTGTTTGTGGTTTTACACCATCATCAGCTGCAACAACAATAATTACTATATCAGTAACACTAGCACCCCTAGCTCTCATAGCTGAAAATGCTTCGTGACCTGGAGTATCAATAAAGGTTATATTTTTACCATTTTTATTAACCATATAAGCACCAACGTGCTGAGTAATTCCACCTGCTTCGCCACTTGCTACACGACTATTTCTAATATAATCAAGCAAACTTGTCTTACCATGATCAACATGCCCCATAATTGTTACAACAGGAACTTTAATATCTTTTAATTCTTCTTGATTTTCTTCATAATCAGCAACATAATCAAATTGTGCAGTCTCATCAAAAAAGCTTATTTCAATTCCAAACTCAAGTCCTAAAATCTCAATAGTTTCTTCATCTAAGAAATCATTTTTAGTAGTCATCATTCCTTGCATAAATAATTTTGAAATTAATTCACTATCTTTTTTACCTAACTTCTCTGCTAATTCATAAAGTCTTATTTCTTTAGGAATTTTAATACTTGTAATTTCTTCGCTACTTTGTTCTTTTTTATATGCTTTTGATTTTTTACGGCGAGACCTTGCTATTGAAGTATTTGTAAATTGATTGATTTGGTTATTAAATGCACTTCTTAATGAAGTTTGTGCCTTTGCAGGCTTTTCAATATCTTCTTTTCTTTCATTAAATGAAAAATCAGGCATAACCACAACATCATCTTCATCATCATTAATCTCTGCAAAATTAGTATCAAAATCCATCTTAGATGAACTTTCTTTTCTTGCTGCTGGAACTATTTTTTTAGCTTTTTTCTTTTTTAAGCTTTCATCTGTGCTAAATATTGAAGCAAACGATACGGGCTCTTTTGATTGAGCTTTAGGCTTAACCTCTTCTTTAACTTCTTCTTTTGCTGCATTTTTCTTCTTAATAATTACTAAGCCACGGCGTTTTTCAAGCCCACTTCTTGCAAGACTTACAGGTTCTTCTTGCACTAATTCTTCTTTTGCTATTTCTTTGCTTTTCATTTCTTCTTTAACTTCTACCTTAGTGATTTTTTCTTCTACTATTTTTTCTTCTTTAGTTTCTTGTTTATCTTCTTTGGTTTCTTCTTTAAGAATTTCTTTTTGTTTGCTTTCAGTTTTTTTTGTTTTTTCAATCTTTTCAGTCTTTGTACTTTTTTCAGCTTTTTCAGTTTTACTTTTTGTTGTTTTAGAAGTAGTTGATTTTGTACTAGATTTTTTGGCACTTTTACTTGATTTTGCAACTTCATCTTTTAAAATTTGTTGAATTGTTCCATTTTTTAAATACTCATATATTGCTGCTGCTACATCTTCACTTACAGCTTTTTGAGGTGATTTATAATCAAATCCTAATTCATTAATTTTTTCTAAAGTTTCTTTATTTTGATAACCTAATTCCGCTGCTATTTCACTAATTTTTATATTCGCCATTTAAAAACCTTTCTTTTAATTTACTAGCAAGTTCTTTTTTATCTATATTAATTTTTATAACTTTTTGCAAAGACTTTAAAAAATCACTATCATCTTTTTTAAGGCATTCATCACATAAATACATACTTCTACCGCTATTAAATTGAAATAAAACTTCATTTAAAGACACTTGAAAACGCTTTAAATCAGTTTGATTTTTTCTAATCTTGCAAATAATACACATTCTAATAGGTTTTGCTTTTTTCATAATCTTTTAATTTTAATTGTTTTTGCTTAACAGAAGTCTTAAAAGCTTTATTTTCAAACATTTTAATTTTCTATTCTAAATTCTTTAAAAGATTTAGAATAGAAAGAATAAAAATTAAGATTTAGATTTTTCCATACGGCGTCTTAGAGTTGGATCTAAATAACGCTTTCTAATACGAATATTAATTGGAGTTACTTCTACTAATTCATCTTCTTCAATCCACTCCATAGCACGCTCTAAAGTAGGTTTTCTAGGTGGAACTAATTTAATAGCATCATCACTACCACTAGCACGAACATTGGTTAGGTTTTTACCTTTTATAGGATTTACATCAAGATCATTCGGACGACTATGCTCACCTATAATCATACCAACATAAGTTTTTGCTTGAGGGTCTATAAATAAAACACCCCTATCTTGAAGATTCCATAATGAATAAGCTAATGCAACACCATTTTCCATACTCACTAATGCTCCATTTTGGCGTTTTTCAACACTACCAACAAAAGGTCTAAATTCCATAAAACTATGATTCATTATACCTTCACCTTTTGTATCTGTTAAAAACTGACTTCTAAATCCAATTAGCCCACGAGCAGGAATTTCAAACTCAAGTCTAGTTTGTCCATCTCCTGTTGGAACCATACTTTTCATCTCAGCTCTTCTTCTTCCAAGCTTTTCAATAACCGTTCCACTAAACTCATCAGGAACATCAATAACTAGATTTTCAAAAGGCTCTGTTTTAACTCCATTTTCAATCTTTACGATAACTTCAGGGCGTCCAAGACAAAACTCAAAACCTTCTCTTCTCATATTTTCAGCTAAAATCGTAATTTGTAATTCACCACGGCCACTTACTTTAAACTTACCTTCGCCAATATTTTCATATTTCATAGCGATATTTGTCTTCATTTCGCTTTCTAATCTTTCAGCGATTTTATTACTTGTAACATGCTTTCCTTCAGTTCCTGCTAAAGGTCCATCATTTACGCTAAATACAACGCTTAAAGTAGGTTCTTCTATATGCAGTGGGTCAAGTGGCATAGGATTGCTAGGATCAACTACGCTATCTCCAACATCTAAAGCATCAAAACCTGCAATTGCTACGATATCTCCTGTGCTAGCACTATCAATATCCATTTTTTCTAAACCTAAAAATCCAATTAGTTTTGAAATTCTTCCTGTGTGTTTTGTCCCATCAGCCTTAGCTAACATTACATTTTGATTTTTTGAAATTGTTCCATTGAAAATTCTAGCAATTCCAATTTTACCAACGAAGTTATCATAACCTAATGTAAATACTTGTAATTGTAAAGGATTTTCATTACTACCACTTGGTGCTGGAACATGCTCAATTATCTTGTCAAATAAAGGTTGCATATCCTTACTATCATCATCTAATTCATTTTTTGCAATACCTTCTTTTCCAATTGCATAAATTACAGGGAAATCTAATTGCTCATCAGTTGCATCAAGTGCAGCAAAAAGGTCAAATACTTCATTAATTACTCTATCAGGTTCAGCTGCAGCTTTGTCTATTTTATTTACCACAACTATTGGTCTAAGACCTAATGCTAATGCTTTTTTAACAACGAATTTAGTTTGTGGCATAACACCTTCTTGAGCATCAACGATTAATAAAACCCCATCAATCATCTTTAAAACACGCTCAACTTCTCCACCAAAATCTGCGTGGCCTGGAGTATCAATTATGTTAATTTTTGTGCCTTTATAATTAATTGCTGTGTTTTTTGAAAGAATTGTAATTCCACGCTCTTTTTCAATATCATTACTATCCATAACGCGTTCATCAACTTGGTCTCTTTCGCTAAATGTTCCTGATTGTTTTAATAACTGATCAACCATTGTAGTCTTACCATGATCAACGTGTGCGATTACTGCTATATTTCTAATACTCAATGTTTTCTCCTTGATTTTAAAGTAAAAGTTTAATTAATTTAGGTTAATTTTTAAATATGAAATCACAAAAACTTGGAACGAATTTTGCTAAATCCCATTAAGTTTTAAACAAGGATTATTATGAAAGATTTATTAATTTTACAAGATGTAAAAAATCTAAATTCTAAAAAAGGTAAAGGCTCTAAAAAGTCTGGCGGAGAAGGTTTTGCTGATTTATTATTTAATCAAACCGATGTAAAAGATACTAAAAATTTATTGGTAATGCAAAATGTATTTAAAGCAAAAAATGAAATAAAAAATAAAGATGTAAAACAATTTAGTAATATAAATCTAGCTTCAACTTTATTAAATGAAAAAACAAGCAAACAAGAGCCAAATTTATTAGCAAGTCTTTTACAAAATCCAAAAACTCTACAAGATAAAGTATTAAAAATAGTGCAAAATGCAAAAGAAATGAATGAATTTTTACCTAAAAGATTGCAAATAAGTGATGCTGAAATTATGCAAGATATTAAGACTTCTATGGAAGATGTTGAATATGGAAAAGAACTTTTAGATGATTTGAATTTCGTTCAGATTTTAGATTTTTTAGACATATTAAAGCAAGATAAAAAAAATGTAAAATTAAATGATTTTTTTAACTTAAAAAATATTGTTAATAATAAAGCTAGTTTAGAAAGTTTTGCAAATACAAATAGCGTTCATTCATTAGTAGAACTTGCAAAAGAGCATAAATTAGGGCTTAGTAATATAACTTATGAAAAAATTAAAAATAATGAATATAACGAGCAAATTTTTGCTAAACCATATCCTAAATTATATGAGCAAAATTTCTTCTCACACGCATTAAACAAAAATACAAAAATTGAAGAGAATTTAAAAAATACTGAAATTAAAAAACCAAATTTAGAAAGTTTATTATCAGTAAAAAGTGAAAAAATTGTATCTAATAATACAAACGAACCTATTATAAACGCTGAAAAAACTCTAAAAACTGGAGCTTTAAATGAGTTATTAAGCAAAATTGCAAATGATGATAAAAAACAAACTAAAGATATAAAAGAAGAAGCATTTAAAATCGTTTCAAAAGATATAGAAACACAAAGTCCTAAAATCACTCCGAACACAATTAAAAATGATATAAAAGATATACAAATTCAAGCAAATAAAACTCAAATTCAAACCCAAGAAACAAAAGAAAATGAAAATAAAATTCTACCTGAATTAAATATAGTAGAAGAAAATTTGCAAGATAATTTAGATGAAAACTCAAGCCAAACTCAAGATAATAAAGAAAAGCTAAATCTACCACAAAATCTTAAAGTTGATTTTTTAAATCCTAATAAAGAACTTAGTAAAGAACAAACTAAATTAGTAATTGATAATTTTACAAGAGATTTTAAGGAAGAAATAGAAAAATTCAAAGCTCCAAGCCATAAAGTTAGCATTAATTTAAATCCTAAAGAATTAGGAGAAGTTAATGTTACTATGATTGCAAGGGGTAATAACTTACATATAAATCTTAATTCAAACAATGCAAATACTTTAAATCTTTTCATAGCAAATCAGCAAGAATTTAAAAATAGCCTTGTAAATATGGGCTTTACGGGTCTTGCTATGAATTTTGGAGATAAAAAAGAAGGTTCAAATCATCAAGAGCAGCAAAAAGCTCGTAAAAAATATGAAGAAATTGAAGAATTAGAAAGCACAAGTGATATGCCAAGTGGAATTAATGCTGTGCTTTATAGATATTTTTAAAGGGGTAAAAAATGTTGGTTTCAATTTTATTAATAAGTTCAATGATAATTTTAGCAGTAAGCTTTGCTGCTAAAATATATTTTAAAGATAGTTAAAATAATTAAAGCCTTTATTATTTAGGCTTTAATTAAATTCTTAAAATTATTTGCAAATAAACATATCTATTTTTTGATTGTTAGTATTATCTATAAATACTGAAGTTCCGTTGTTAAATCCGTGAGTTTTGATATTGATTTTTATACCTTGACAATCTAAATCCTTACCTGAATTATAAATATTTAAAATCTCTTGCTTTAAAGCTCCACTTGAATTATCTAGGCTAGTGTATATAAAACCAACTATAAAAGTAACAACTATTAATGAAATAACAGCCACATAAAGCTTAGAATTAAAATGATTTTTATAATAAATGCAAACACCAATTAATGCAAAAAACAATATTAAAAATATTGCAAATCTAATCATTTTAAGCCCCTTAATTTATAGGTCAAATCACCTGCGTTAAATCCAACCACTACGCCTTTATCTAAAGTAATTTCTCCTAAATTACTAAATAATTTTAAAGAATTATCAACTCTTTTTATATCGTCTATGAAACAAGCATTAGGAAAATGCTTAGCTAAATCAATTTTAATTTCATCTTCATTAGCACTATAAACAGGCAAAATAAATAACTTTGAAAAACCTTCAAAACAAGTTTTAAAACCTTCTAAATTATCAAGCAATCTTGTGTATTTATGCGGTTGCCAAATCGCTATAGTATCATCTAAATTTAGTGCTTTTGCATAAGAAAATATGCCTTTTTTAGTCTCTCTTACTTCGGTTGGATGATGAGCGTAATCATCAATTATTACAAAATCCTTACTAGCATATAAAACATCAAAACGCTTTTTAATACCACAAAAATCTTTTAAATTTTGCTTAATCTCACTTAGGCTTAGCCCAACACACCTAGCAGCAAGTATTGCTAAAGCAGTATCAATAGCTATGCATTCGCTATGACCTTGCACGCTAAAACGACCAAAATCTCTTAAATCAAAAGATATAAAAGGCAAATAATCCTTAACTTCAAATTCTAAGTTTTTAATATCTTCGCTAGGCACTAACCTTTCACAATCTAAATCAATTGTAGCTAAAAACTCATCTTCAGCATTAATTACTCTAATTTTGCTTTGTTTTAAAAAGTCTGTATAAGCTTTATAAAAAGCGTTTAAATCGTGGTTATAATGCTCTAAATGTTCAGGTTCAGCATTAGTTACTATACTTAAAGCAGGATTTAAATTCAAAAACGAACTATCACTCTCATCAGCTTCAAAAACTAATTTTTCACTAGTTTTATACACCATATTTTTACCAGCTCTTTTATCCACTGCACCGATTATAAAAGAGCTTTGCAAAATATTTGCTAGGATACTACTTGTAGTGCTTTTACCGTGTGCACCTGCAACTGCAAAAAGCATTTTGTTTTCTAAAATAAGTGGCAAGGCTTCTTTTCTTGATAGAACTTTTATGCCTAGTTCTTTTGCTTTTTTTATTTCAGGATTGTTTTCACGAATTACTGCTGAATGCACTACTAAATCAATATCGTTGCTTAAATTTGATGCACTATGACCTATAAAAACCGCAATTCCTTCTGCTCTTAATTCTTTTACTAATTCACTCTCATAAACATCGCTTCCTAAAACACTAATTCCACGCTCATTTAAAAATCTAGCCAACGCACTAAGACCAATGCCACCAATACCAATAAAAAATATTTTTTTCATAAAAAATCCTTTAAGAAAATGCTAGAGCAATCAAAATTAACCCTGCTCCTAATAATTGTAAAATTGTAAATACTTCTCCATAAAAACTTCCTAAAATTCCAGCCGAAATTGGCTCAAGTAGTAAAATCAATGCGACTTTACTTGGATGAAGGTGCTTTTGAGCATAATTTTGAGCAAAAAAGCAAAATATTGTAAATATCAATGCTGATACTAAAATAAGTATAAAAATCTTAGAATTTGAAATAGGAATTAGACTTAAATCAGCAAAAATTAAAGCCGATAATAAATACATTATCGTGCTGCCTACAAATTGAAAAAATATAAAGGTATTTAAATCATTTGATTTTAAAAATTTATCATTTAAAGCCACTAAAAGTGCAAAAAACACAGCACAAATTATCGCTAAATATTCGCCTTTTCCAAAATTATCAAAATTCGCATCACTAAATAAAAACATACCAAAACAAGCAAGTAAAGCTAGGAAAAATATCTTAAAACTAAGCTTTGCTTTGCTTATAAAAAAGCATAAAAATGGAGCAATAATTCCTTCTAAACCAGTTAGAAAAGCCACATTAGAGCTTTGAGTAAAGCTTAGTGCTTGGGTTTGAAAAATAAAGGCAAACGCCATACAAAAACCAGTGATTAATCCGTATAAATAAGTATTTTTGTAATGTTTTAAAATATCATTTTTAACCAAGAAAAAAAACACAATAGAAGCTAATAAAAATCTATAAAATAATAATTCATAGCTATTTATATAGTTTAATACCCACTTAGTAGGCAAAAACGATGCTCCCCAGATAACTACAGCAAATATTAATAAAAAAAATGATTTTTCTTGATGGTTCATAAATTAAACTTATTAAGATTTAAAATATCTTTTGAAAAATCAAAATAATATAAATAATCAAGTTTTACTTCATAACCTGCTAGATATTTTAATGCCAAAATACTTGCAAAAGTAGCACTAAACATAACAAATGGAGTTGCTTGGGGTTTTATCCTTTTTATTTCATTTTTGAATGCTATTTTTTTATTTTTTACAATACTAGCACTTATGAAAAACTCTTCAACACTAGCAAAAATCCAAGGAATATTATTAGCTTTAGCGTAATTATCAATTTCAGCTCTAACTGATAAATTATCAGTCGCATCCATAATCAAATCAGCACTAGGTTTAGTAGCAAAAAATTCTGCCGCACTCATTTTATAAGTTTTTATATCACAAAATGAACGCTCTTTTAATTTATTAAAACAATCAACCTTAGCTTTACCTTCATCGTTAAAGTTAAACATAATTTGCCTTTGAATATTGCTAAAGCTAACTATATCAAAATCAACTACACTAATACTCTTTATACCACTACTAGCAAGTGCGTATGCTATACTTGAGCCAAGACCGCCTGCACCTATTATTATGATTTCTTTGTTTTCTAAATTCTTTTGCTTATCTTTTAATAATAAAGTTTGTCTTTCATAAAAGTCGCTTGTTGATTTCATTTCTTACTTCCTTAAATTGCCAAAATTTAGCAGCTTCACTAGGTTTGCTAATTTCAGAAATTAATACTTCTTCAGCGTCGCTTAATTCTTGAACTATATCTCCATAAGCATTGCATAAAAAACTATTACCATAAAAATTCCACTCTAATTCATCTACTTCGCTAACACCGATACGATTTACTCTTAAAATATTAGTATTATTTAAAAATGCTCTCATTTTAATAAGTTCGCACCATCTAGAATTTGAATTATAAGTATTTGCCGTAGGAATTATCAATAAATCTAATTCATTTGCCTTTTTAAAAAACTCATCAAAATGTATTTCATAGCCAAATAAAACGCCTATTTTAAAATTATCACATTTAAAAGTATGCAATTTAATAGCTTTTGTTGAATTTATAAAAAAATCCTTTTCATTCCAATGTGAATACGGCATAAAAACTTGCTGATTTATATATTTGATTTTACCTTTATTTGCTACTAAGCAAGTTTTATTAAAACCTTTATTAGTGCTAAGAATTATAGGAGCAACTATACATAAATTATATTTAGCACTATATTCTTTTAAGGCTTCTAGTTTTACTTTGCTTTGCTCTTTTACTAAATCAACTGGCATTTGCTTTAATTCAGTAAAAAAATTATTTAAAACATACTCGCCTAACGCTACTAACCTAACATCTTTTTGCTCGCAAATCCTTAAATAATAATCAAGCCTTGCATTGCTTAAAGCCTGAGTGCTTAGTTGAAGTGCTGCTATTTTCAAAATGGCAATCTTTCTGTATCAATACTTAAAGAATTATTTTGTTTAGTTTGTTCAAATTCTTCAATATCTTTACTAGCCTTATCTAATAATTCTCTAGCTTCGTTTATTAGTTTCATACCATCTTTATACGCATCTACTAAATCAAATAAAGGCGTTTGCTCATCTTCAATTATTTTTAATTTTTCATCTAAAATTTCACAGATTTGTTCGTAAGTTTTTTTCATTGATTTACCTTATAATTTGGTGCTTCTGCAGTGATTGTTACATCATGAACATGGCTTTCTTTAAGCCCTGCACTAGTAATTTCTACAAACTCGGCTTTTTCTTGAAAATCTTTTATATTTATAGCTCCGTTATAACCCATTGAGCTTCTAAGACCACCAAGTAATTGAAACACTACATTTTTAATACTTCCAGTATGTGGAACTCTTCCTTCAATTCCTTCTGGCACTAGCTTTTCTTTTGCTGTTCCTTCTTGAAAATATCTATCAGAACTACCCTTTGCCATAGCCCCTAAGCTACCCATACCACGATACGATTTATATTGTCTTCCTTGATATGTGATAAATTCTCCTGGACTTTCATCAGTCCCTGCTAAAAGCGAGCCTATCATTACACTACTTGCACCTGCTGCAAGAGCCTTTGCGATATCTCCTGAATACTTTATCCCACCATCAGCAATTATAGGCACATTAAACTCTTTAGCAACTTCAGCACAATCACTAATAGCAGTAATTTGTGGAACTCCAACTCCACTTACTATACGAGTAGTGCAAATACTACCTGGTCCAATACCAACCTTTATAGCATCTGCTCCTGCTAATGCTAAATCCCTAACCGCCTTAGGATTAGCGATATTGCCTACTATTACATCTATATTTAATTCTTTTTTGATTTCTTTTAAAGTATCAATTATGCCTTTACTATGTCCGTGAGCACTATCCATAACCAAGACATCAACACCTGCATTTACTAAAGCTCTAGCCCTATCAAGTTGCCCTACTCCAATAGCAGCACCTACTACTAATCTTCCTAAGTTATCCTTATTTGCATTTGGATATTCTTTACGCTTTTTTAAATCCTTTATAGTAATAAGACCACAAAGAGTATTACTCTCATCTACTAAAGGCAATTTTTCTATTTTATTTTTACTAAAAATTACTTCAGCTTCATCTAAGGTGCAGCCTTTTTTAGCAGTAATTAAAGGCATTTTTGTCATTACTTCATCAACTATTTTTGAAAAATCAGTCTCAAATCTCAAATCACGATTAGTTAAAATTCCTAATAATTTTTTATCATTATCTACAACAGGAACACCTGAAATACTATATTCATTCATAATAGCTAAAGCATCACTTACCTTTGCTTTAGTATTAACATAAACAGGGTCATATATAATACCACTTTCACTTTTTTTAACCCTGATTATTTCTCTTACTTGGCTTTCAATATCCATATTTTTATGAATTATTCCAATTCCACCAAGCCTTGCCATCATTATTGCAGCCCTATGCTCTGTAACCGTATCCATAGCAGCCGAAATTAAAGGCATATTTAAATTAATATTTTTAGTAAGCTTTGTGCTAATATCAACTTCTTTTGGTAAAACTTCTGAATATTGCGGAACCAATAATACATCTTCAAATGTTAGAGCTTTTTTAATAATATTCACTGGATTTTCCTTTCGTAGTTTATTTTATTATAAGGGCTATTGATTAATTAAAGCCCATTTTAATTTCTTTAGAAAAATCGCTATTTAGTTCTTTTTGAATACTTTCTTTAAAATCATCTAATCTAAAAATTCCATCGCCTTGAGCAACTTTTATAGCAGTATTTTTAACAACCATTTTAATCTGTGCTCCACTTAATTCATAACTTTTTAAATCTTCTACTTTAAATCCTGATTCAAATTCCGCATTTTTTGGTAAGTGTAATTTCCAAATCTTCTCACGCTCTATTTCTGTTGGATTTGAGAATTTGATTTTATACTCAAATCTCCTTGAAAATGCTGGGTCTAAACTATCTAAAAAGTTAGTTGTAGCTATTACAATGCCATCAAATTTTTCTAGTTGTTCTAAGAAAATATTTTGCATTTGATTATGCATTAATTCACTTCCGTGACTTGCTACACTTCTAGTGCTTAAAAATTGATCGGCCTCGTTTAATAATAAAATAGGTGGAGTTTTAACGCTTTTGCTAATTATTTTATAATTATCAAAAATAGCACGAACATTTTTCTCACTCTCTCCTACATACTTATCTAATACTTTAGAGCAATCTAGTGTGATAATTTCTCTTTTTAAAGTTTTTGCTAAATAACTAGCACTCATAGTCTTACCCGTGCCTGGAGGTCCATAAAAAATTATATTAGCTCTTAAAATATCATCTTTTACTATGCCCCAATCTTTCAATCTTTTTGCCACACTTTTGGTTGAGCGTTTTTTAAGACTTGTTGCTAAATCGCTAATATCTTTACTAACTATTAAATCTATTTCATTTATTTCTAAATATTCAAAGAAATTTAATTCTTCTACAATAGCTTTAATATTTTCGCCTTTATTTGGGAAAAAGTATTTTAAAGCATTATCACTTATAATAAATCTATTATCATTACCAACATATTCAATTAATTCATTGCTAAGCAACTTAGAATCATCACTTAATAATTCATAATTTCTAATCTTTTCTAATTGATAAGGATTAATTATGCTTAATAATTCTTCATAATGAAGTGGTTTTTTAGAGCCTGTTAATTCTTCTTTTAATAAAGCCATTAATATAAGAGTTTCTTCAGCACTCAAATCATAATCTTTCATAATTTCATTAAAAGGATTATGAAATTTTGGGCTATTTTTAAGCCTTGTATTAATCAAATCAAGTCTTAAATCCGAAGTTAAAAACTCTAATTTAATCCTAGCATCAATCATATCAAAGCAATCATTTAAATAAACGCTTAAATCAGTATAAGGCTTATGTTTATATTCTTCTAATTCATTATCACTAATTAATCTTGCTCCATCAAATTCATTAGCAAGGTTAAAAAATACATGAGCATATCTTGTAAGTGCTATTGATTGAAATAAAATAAGCCCTGCATTATCTTTATAATTAAACTGCTTTCCGCTTGCTTCTTGAATAAATTTTTTCTCATATAGCTCAACAAAATTTGGTAAATACGAAACCATTTGAGCGGTAGTATTAGCATTAAAAGCATCTTCTACAATACTATGAAACTTTATCCCGAAACGAGATTTTATAGTTTTATTTAGCATTGTTCTTAATATAATGCACGCTTCTTTAGATAGACCTTGATTTAATAACTTTAAATATAAAAAACTCTCTTCGTAATTATTACTTAAAAACTCTTTAATTTTTTCCAATTTCTAACTCTTTTTTTAATTCTTTTTTCAATACTTTTCCAGCAGCATTTTTTGGTAATTCGCACTTAAAAATTATAGTTTTAGGAACTTTATAATTTGCTAAATACTTTTTAAGATACTTTTGAATTTCTTGAGCGTTTAGTGTAGCACCTTCTTTTAAACAAACATAAGCAACAACGCTTTCATCTAACTCACTATCCTTAACACCTATAACAGCACAAGAATCAACTTCATCTAATTGCATAATAATATCTTCAATTTCTCTTGGATATATATTCATTCCTTTTGCAATTATTATGTCTTTTTTCCTATCTACTATATAAATAAATCCATCTTCATCAAGTCTTGCAATATCACCTGTTTTAAGCCATTCGCCTTCTATTACTTCATTAGTAAGCTCAGGTTTGTTGTAATAACCTTGCATTACACAATCACCCTTTACAATTAACTCTCCTATTTCTCCGATAGGCAATTCTTTTAAATCATCATCTACAACTTTTACTTTATATCCGTGTAATGGCAAACCTACTGAATTAACCTTTTGCTTATCTAGGCGATTTACCGCAACTACTGGAGAACATTCGCTTAATCCATAGCCTTCTAAAACTGCGGTTCTTTTAAATTTTTCCTTATAGGCTTTAAGAGTTCCTTCACTTAAGGCACTAGAGCCTGATACTATAATTCTAATTTTATGAAACCACATAAAATACCAAGGTAACTTTGCTTTTAATAAAGCATTTAGTATCACGGGAACTGAAAATAATATCGTAACTCTTTTTAATAGAATTTGTTTTATAACATTTGAAAAAGGTAAAACGGAACGCTCAATTACAAGCGAACAACCCGAAAGTAAAGGTAATAAACAAACTGCTGTTAAAGTAAAACTATGAAACATAGGCAAATACGCTATGGCTCTATCTGATGATTTGATTTTAAAATCATATTGAGCTGATTTGATATTTGATAAAATATTTTTATAACTTAATAAAACTCCTTTAGGAAGACCTGTGGTTCCTGAAGTGTATATTATATGAACGCTATCATCAATACTAGCTTCACACTTAAAATTATAAACGGGTGCATAATCTAAATAACTTGCCAAATATCCATCTTTTAAATTGTCATCAAAAGAATGGTATATTAAAATATCTTTAAATTCATTAGCTAATTCAGCAGCTTCTTTAATATCTTTTGAAACTATTAATAATTTTGCATCGCAGTCTTTAATAATATACTCATATTCTTCACATTTTAGCATAGTATTAATAGGAACTGCGACTGCTTTTAAAGATGCTATTGCAAAATATAAAATCATAAATTCTTTACAATTACTCATAATAAAAGCTACATTGTCACCACTTTTAACGCCTTGATTTTGTAAAAAAGCTATCATTTTATCTACATGAGTTTTTAACTCTTTAAAGCTTATTTTTCCATTTGCATCAAAAATAGCAACTCTACTTAAATTAGAATAATGTTCTAAGTATTCATAATAATTTTGCATTTACATCCTTTAATTAAAACTCATAATTGATACCAACATTTACAATCTGATTTGATTGATTTGAAAACTTACCTTTAGTCTGTATCAAAATATTATCAGTAACATTATTTACTTTAACATCAGCATAGTGTTGATATGCTCCCGCTCCTGTTACTTTTAAGTTTTTGTTTAATCTATATTCAAGTCCTAAAGAATACATATACATTCTACTATCTTTTGCTAAAAAGCTTATTTTCTCGCGTCTTACCGGACTATCTTCTGTAGAAAAACCTAGCATAAGCGATAATTCTTTATCATAGTTATATCTATAACCAAAGCTAAGTAATGTTGTATCTCTCCAACCTTGTTCTAAACTACTTTGTAAAAATGATGATAAAAAATACTCTTCAATAGCTTGCTTATCTTTAGGGTCTAAAGTAGCACTTATACTCATAGCAACTTTTTGAAAACCTTCAATAGTCTTACAATCATTACCAGATGCTGCACACTTTTGCATAAATTGCATTGTTGCGAGCTTTAATGATTGTGGAATTTCTGGTGAATTTATTTTTAAATCCAATGTTTTTGCTTTACTCCAAAATGTTCTTCCCATATTAAACATAAACTCGTGTTTACCATATTCATAGGCAATACCAAAATTAGCATTAGCAGGATATAAGAAATTAGCACTCACATAACCATTATAACCAACTTTACTATCTTGAGTAGGTAAAGTTCCAACTATAGAACCAGTGTTAGGGTCTATTTTATATACTTCACTCATAAGACCAGCCAATCCAATACTCATAGCTGCTAACTCTTGAATAGACATTTGCATAGAATTAAATTGTTCTTGATTTTTTGGAGATAAATTATTTGCAAAATCAAACATTCCAAACTTTGACATTTTAAAATCAATATTACCTTCAAACTTATTTTTATAAGAAGAATTATAAAGTAATGAAAATCTTAATTTATCATCAAAATATTTAGGAACATAAGTTAAAGATAATTTGTATCCAAATTTATAACCATTATCTACCCTAGCATCTCCTTCATATACCCAAGAATAAGGATGTGCATTACCTTTTTCATCAACCCAAACTCTATTTACACTACTAATATCTGCTGGAATATATCTAGGATTTTTTGCATTATCTTTTAAAATATTAAATTTAATTCTAGTATGATTTAATGTTAAACTTGCACCCAAACTTAATTCATCAATAGGCTTATAAGCATAGGAAATAGCTGCAGTTCCACCACGAATATCCATATTATTAGCAAGTGCTTTTGCATAATCACTATTCCATCCATAAACAGCAGCAAAATCAGTATAACCTGCAAATCCAACAAAATGTTGCTCGTTAATAGGATAAACAAATGCAAGTGTTGGTATAAAGAACGAAAACTCTTTTCCGTGTGCATCAGTGGCGTTATAATATGGTTCGCCATCTAAACCATTTACCAATTCATTTGTAAATCTTGAGCCAGCAGCATTGTAAAAATTTGAACTAAAATGCAATTGTGGATTTTGTCCTAAAAATCCCATATTTGCTGGATTTATAAAAGCCGCATCGGCACTAAAACTCTTTGCTAAATTTGAGCTAGATAAAGCTACTCCATCAGCACTCAATGGAACTAGCTTATAATTTGATGCTAGTAAGCTACCACTAACAACAAATGATAAGAAAACCTTATTCATTGACTCAATTTGTCCTTAATTTTTAAATAAAGTTTCGATTATATATTTTTAAAATTAATTTTTCTTTACAAAGGATAATTTTTACCTTATTAAGCTAATTATACAAATAAATGTAGATTAAAAATATTTTGAGTAAAAATAAAGATTAAAAAGTGATGTTAAATTACTATTCAACACCACTTAACATAGGAACAAAAGTGCAAGAATCAAGAATGATTTCTTCTATTCTATCTTTATGCTTAATATATTTAGTAATATATTGTTTATTTTCATTTCCAACAGGAGCTACTAAAATTCCACCAACTTCAAGTTGAGTAAATAATACATCAGGAACTTTATTTGTATATGCAGATAGTAAAATTCTCTCATAAGGTGCATAATTTTTAAGCCCATTATTTCCATCAGCGTGGCGAACATATACATTTGCCTTGATTGTATCAAGATTTTTTATTGCTTTATTTGATAATTCCTTTATTCTCTCAAGAGAAAAAACTCTTCTAATAAGATTACTCAAAAGTGCAGCTTGATACCCGCTACCACAACCAATCTCAAGCACACTATCAGCACCAACAGGCTCTAGTGCTGCTGTCATCTTTGCTACTGTTATTGGTGAGCTAATCCATTGATTTGAGCTAAGCGGCATTGCGTGAAGCTCATAAGCAAAATTACTCATAGGCATAAAAATTTCTCTTGGTGTATTAGCAAATGCTTGTTTAATCTCATTGCTAATATTAACTTCATTTGCAATATTTTCAGCAAGTCTAGCACATTTTTGCTGTTCGTAAATATCCTTAAAAATCATCAAAACTCAAGCTTCCTTTACTATAATTTGTAACTTTACTTTCAAAAAAGTTACTCTTTTGGTCGTTAAATTTAGAAAAGTCATCAACCCATTTAATAGGATGTTTTGCATTATATTTTTTATCAAGTCCGATTGAGCTAAGTCTTAAATCTACTAAATAATGAATATATTCAGTAATTATATCATCAGTAAAGCCCATAATTTGATTTTGAGTAATGTATTTACCCCATTCAATTTCAAGCTCTGCAGCTCTTTCAAACATTTCATAAATTTTAGCAATTGTTTTTTCATTAAATAAATCAGGTCTTTCTTTTCTAACTGAATTAATCATATTTTGAAACAACAATAAGTGAGTGATTTCATCTCTTTGAATAAATCTAACCATTTGAGCAGAACCTAGCATTTTACCTGCACGAGCTAGTGCATAAATTGCAGTAAAGCCACTATAAAAATAAATTCCTTCTAGAATTTGATTCGCAACCATTGCATATAGTAACTTTTCATCAGTTACATCTCCTGCAAGTTCTTCATATAAACTTGAAATAAAATCATTTTTCTTTCTTAAAGTAGCGTCGTGCTTTTCCATTTCATATATTAAATCAGTATCATCACAAATAGCTTCAACCATTACCGCATAACTTTTTGAATGATTTGCTTCTTCGTAAGCTTGTCTTGCTAATACTGCATTAATCTCTGGAGCTGTTATATAAGGGTTGATATTATCAGCAAGGTTATTGGTTTGAAAACTATCCATAGAAATTAGTTGGCTCCATACTAAATCATACATTCTTTTTTCACTTGAAGTTAAATTACATTTATAATCAAGTGCATCTTTTGTAGTATCAACTTCTCTAGGAAACCAAGTATTAGCTTCCATTAAATCCCATAATTTTAAAGCCCACTCATATTTTGCTTTTGTAAAATTTAATATACCTTGTGGATTTCCACCAAATACTCTTCTTGATGTTAAATCTTCATTACTTTGTGGATTATAAATTCTTTTTCTATCCATCATTTGTTCTCCTTAAGGACTATTGTGTTTGAAAATAAATCGTGTATATATTGCCTATCTTTTCTAAAAAATGGAAATAAAATACCAAATAATAAAGAAAATGTAAGCACAAACAATACCAATCTAATAAAAACTTGAAATAAACTTGCTTTTTTACCATTTTTATTTCTTAAATGCAAACCTAAATATTTATACCCTAAACTCTGACCTTTAAAAAATAAAAGTAAAAATAAAACTAAAAGATAAGTAATGGTTGCAAATAATATAAAAGATTGATTTTGTCTATACTCACTAGCACTACCTACTAAGATATAGGTAGTGAAGTATTGTATTGGCATCATTATCATAAACATATCAACAATGCCAGCTTTTAATTTATCATAAAGGCTAGCTAAACTTACCTTAGCCTTTGCCATTTTTAAACTTTAAGTAATTGTGTTTCTTTTTCTTTAACTAATTCATCAGTCTTAGCTATTGCTGCATCTGTTAATTTTTGAACTTCATCGTAAGCTTTTTTAGCTTCATCTTCGCTTACTGCTTTATCTTTTTCTAATTTTTTTACAGCGTCATTAGCGTCTTTTCTGATATTTCTAATAGCTACTTTGCATTTTTCTCCCATTGCTTTTGCAGCTTTAGCATTTTCTTCTCTTTGCTCTTTAGTCATTGGTGGGAAAAATAATTTAACTCCATCAGCGTCAGCATTAGGATTTACACCGATATTTGCTGCTTTTATAGCAGTATCTATAGCCTTAATCATAGATTTTTCCCAAGGACTAATAGTAATTGTCGTTGCATCAGTTGCCAACACGGTTGCAACTTGATTTAATGGAGTTGGGGTTCCATAATAATCTACAAAAACATTATCTAATATAGAAATATTTACTTTACCTGTTCTTAAAGTCATAAAATCTTTTTTTAAAGAATTGTGAGCTTTTTCGTTTTGTTCTTTTTGTTTTGAATAAATATCATTTAACATTAGTATTCCTTTTATTTAATTGATTCTGGTAATGCTTTAGGCTGATTAGTGTCATTAAGTTGTTTGCTAGCATTTTCTAGTTTATTTACTAGACTTTCACCAGTTTTAGTGTTATAACTATAGCTTAAATAAATAGTATTAGCTACTAGCAAAACTCCTATAATAAAAGTAAATTTTGCTAAAAAACCAGCAGGACCTTTAGCTCCAAATAAGCTCTCATTAGAACCACTATAAGCACCTAAGCCTATACTTGAGCTTTTTTGCATAAGAACGCAAGCACAAATAATAACTACTAAAATAAATTGAATTGCGATAAAAATTGTGTTCATATTACTTCTTTCGTTTAAAAATAAAGTTTGTATTATATGTTATAAAATTTAAAATAAGTTAAAGCCTTCAAAATTGAAGGCTTAAAAATTAGTCTCTAATGCTTCTTAAGATATTTAATAAAGATATAAATAAATTAATAAAGTCAAGGTATAAAGCAATTGCACCTTGAATTGGTGTTTGATAAGCTCCACGAATTATCATTTGAGTATCATAAATGATAAAGAAGCTAAATACTATTGCTCCAACGCAAGAAACTATTAAATGTAAAAGGTGGCTTTGGAAAAATAAGTTTAATAAAGACGCACCTATCATAATTAATAAAACTATAAAAAATCCTTTAGCAAAAACGCTAAAATCCCTTTTAGTTGTAAATGCAAAAACACTAAGACCTGCAAAAGCTAAAGTTGTTAAGAATAAAGCTTGAGCAATAATTGTAGCACCTGCTTGACTTTGTAAAGTAATATAAATAATTCCAGTAAGGCTTAATCCACTAATAAATGCAAATGCAAATAACATAGCAATAGCACCATTAGTTACCTCACTTTTTCTATTTAATATCATAATTAAGGCAATTTCTACTATAAGCGTTCCTATACTAGCCCAAATATTGCCAACTAAAAAACTAGCTAAATAAGTAGCACCTAAATAAGCTCCTAAAGTAGCTGCAACTAGTGAAAGTGCAAAATACATATATGTATCTCTTACAAAAATAGCAGCATCTGAGCGAATTGCTGAACTAGCACGAGTTCTTTCGTATAAACTCATAATTGTCTCCTTGTTATTATTAAATGCACTTGATTATAACTAAGTTAGTTAATATCTCATTGAAATTTTTTTATATAATTTCGCTTTTTAACAAGGATAAAAAATGGATAAATTAATAAAAGGCGCATTGCAATTTATGCAAGAAGGGTTTTTAGAACATAAAGACTTATTTAAAGACTTAAAAGAAGAGCAAAATCCACATACATTATTTATAGGTTGTGCTGATTCAAGAGTAATTCCTAATCTAATAACTTCAACAGTTCCAGGAGAATTATTTGTTGTAAGAAATATAGCAAATATTATCCCACCATATCGTGTAAAAGATGAATATTTAGCAACAACTTCAGCTATTGAATATGCTTTATATGCGTTAAATGTTGAAAATGTAATAATATGTGGGCATAGCAACTGCGGTGGATGTAAAGATATTCCTAGTAAAAAAGCAGAACTTTTACCTAACGTAAAAAAATGGGTTTCTTTAATTGATGATATTAAACAACAAGTTGATTTTACATTAGAACTAAACCACTACGAAGGTCAATACGCATTAAGGTCTTGGATGATAGAAAAAGCAAATATTTTAAATAGCTATGAGAATTTATTAGGCTATCCTGAAGTTCAAAAAAGAATTGATGAGAATAAATTAAAAATTAGAGCTTGGTATTTTTTAATAGAAACAGGAGAAATCTATGAATACTGCCCTAATGACGGACACTTTAAACCATTAAAGGATATTAAATGAGAATTTTATTTATACTATTATTTGGGGTTTTTTTATATTCTAATGAGCTATTAAATAATATTGATAATTTTTCTACTAAAAACATAAAAATAGAAGAATTAAATAAATTTTTAGCTGATGAAAAAGATGAAAACAGCCAAAATAAACTCAAAATAAATTCTGAAATCAAAGAATTAAAAAATGAAAAAAATCAAATACTAGCAGTATTTCCAACCCTAATTACACCAGAGAATTTAGACAAAAACATATTAAAAGATATTAAAAAAACTAATAATGATAAAATTTTACAAGCAGTAGAACAAAATTTTTATGAATGTTTATTAGAAATTATTTCTTATCTAAATTCTAAAGAAGAGCATAAAACAGATTTAAAAAATCTAATAGATGAACGCATAAAAACGATTAGTAATTATACAAGTGATAACCAAGAGGTAAAAATTAAAATCAATTCTTATACAGAACTTTTAACATATCTTAGACTAAATACAGATATATTTACCACTAATGATATTTTTAAGCAACTAGATACTAATAAATTTTTAAGCAAATTTAATTCATATTTTCCAGAAGAAGTAAATAAATATATAAACCCTGGCAAAGTGATAATATGCACTCTTATAATGCTATTTATATTTTTATTAAAAAAATTAGTTCTTAAAATAATTTTTGCAATAATTTTAAGAGTATTTAAGAAAAACCATGATGATCATTCATTGCAATTATTACAAAAATCAACAAAACCATTAATTGCTTTATTTTATATATATGGTTTATGGTTATGTTTTCTAATAGCATTCTATCCTGCTCCAATTATGACACTTATACTAACGCTATTTGGCATTATTAATACTATGGCATTTACTTGGTTATTAATAACTATCTTAGATGGATACGGAGTAATAATTATTTCAAAAATTGCTAAAAGAAGCGGTAAAAAAGAAATAATAAATCTTATGCTAAAAATACTATATTTTATAATAGTATTCATAGCTATATTAATCATACTTGCTAAATTAGGTTTTGATATTTCAGCAATTATTGCTTCATTAGGTATTGGTGGTTTAGCAGTTGCACTTGCTGCAAAAGATATTATCGCTAACTTTTTTGCTTCTGTTTTAATGTTATTTGATAATTCATTTTCTCAAAGTGATTGGGTAGAAATTAACGGAATAGAAGGAACAATAGTTGAAACAGGTCTTAGGAAAACAACCATAAGAACTTTTGATAACTGCTTAGTATTTATCCCAAATTCTACGATATTAAATGGAAATATAAAAAATTATTCAAAAAGAAAATATGGTAGAAGAGTAAGAATGAGCGTTGGCTTGACATACGACGCAAGCACAGAGCAAATACAAAATTTTATAAACGATATAAAAGAATTGCTGACAAGCAATAATATAATTGCTAACGAAAACGATGATGTATTTCAACACAAAAACAAAAATTATTACAAACAAAATTTAATTTCTGTCAATGATTTAGAAGGCTTTAAATCATCAATTTATGTTTGGCTAGATGATTTTGCTGCAAGTAGTATCAATGTAGAGCTATACTTTTATATAAAAAGCGTTAGTGCTAAACAATATTATGATGAAAAAAGCAAAATATTAATGGAAATTATGAAAATAGTTGAGAAAAATGGTCTAAGTTTTGCTTTCCCTTCAACTAGCCTTTATATTGAAAAACTTCCAGATACAACAAAATAATTCAAATATCCTATTTTAAATTCAAGAATTTAAAATAGGAATTTTAAATGAGATTTTTGTTTTTTATGTTTTTTAGTATATTTGCAAAAGCAGCTGATACAAACGTTAGCAATATGCTATTGTATGGCGATTTAACAATTTTAACGCCTTTAATCTGTCTCTTATACACATACGACGCCGCCCACGAATCAAGAGGGTGTTATCTCTGACTGTCTC
>NZ_JAHCZC010000120.1:0-3198 GCF_018501135.1 Campylobacter sp. 2018MI13
ATAAATATAATCTATATTGTAAATCCAAACAATCCAACAGGCCTAATGCTAAGCAAGAAAGATTTAAATGAATTAAACTCAATTTGTAAAGATAATGTATATATGCTTTTAGATGAGGCTTATTGTGAATTTGCTGATGATTTTTATAGTTTAGAATTTGCAAAAAATCCAAATATTTTACATATTAGAACATTTTCTAAAATGTATTCATTAGCAGGTTTAAGAGTTGGATATGGGATAGCTCATAATAAATTAATAACGATTTTAAAAGATTTTTTTAGTCCTGATGCTATTAATGCTTTTGCTTTAGAGTGTGCGATTTTTGCCCTAAAACAAAAAGACTTTGCAAAAACTACAAGAAAAATTATTAACGATAATAAAGCTTTATTAGAAAATGAATTTGAAACTTTAAATATAAAATATTTTAAATCTCATACTAACTTTATTTTACACGAAATTAAAAGCACAAAATATGCTGATTTTATGAAAGAATGCGGGATAATAGTTGGAAGACCTATAGATAATTATCCTTTATTAAATAGAATTAGCATAGGAAATATTAAACAATTAAAAGAATTTATAACAGCGTTAAGGCTAGCTAAAAATCATAATTTAGTTTGAGCTTTAAGCTCAAACCTTATTTATCTTTAAAATAATTATCTAGTATTTCACAAATACAATGTATTGTGAAAATATGAATTTCTTGTATTCTTGGCGTATCCTTACTAGGTGCTTTTAGGGCAAAATACGGACTATTTTCTAATTTTTCACTAGCTAATAAAACGCATTTGCAACCAATTTTTCTAGCTTCTTCAAGTGCTAAAATAACATTTTTACTAGTCCCGCTAGTGCTTATACCAAACACTATATCTTCACTTTTAGCAATAGCATTTACTTGCCTACTAAACACATATTCATAGCCATAATCATTACCGATTGCAGTTAGTGCTGAAGTATCTGTGCTAAGTGCAATAGCACTAAGACCATTACGCTCACATTTATATCTTCCACTAAGTTCGGCTGCAAAATGTTGGGCATCTGCAGCACTACCACCATTGCCAAAAATCAATAATTTTTTACCATTTTCCAAAGCTTTTTTTATAATATCAGCTACTTGAATAATATCTTTTAAATACTCTTCATTAATATTATCATAAGCTTTTTTGTGCTCGTTTAACTCATTTTTTAATTTATTTAACATATAACTCCTTTATTTTTTCTATAATATTTGTGGTTGAATATCCTGTTTTAAATTCTATTAATTTTACTTCTTTTGCATATGATGAGCCAACAACTTCTTTTCCTTCATAATCAGCACCTTTTACCAATATATCAGGCTCTAAAGTTTTAATTAAATTAATTGGCGTATCTTCACTAAATTCACAAACATAATCTACAAATTCTAAAGCACACATCATAGCTTTTCTAGTCATTATATTATTAATTGGTCTATTTTCACCTTTTAATCTCTTAATACTTTCATCAGAATTTAAACCAACAACTAAAATATCTCCTAACTCCTTAGCTGCTCTTAAATAACTAAGATGCCCGTAATGCAAAATATCAAAACAGCCATTGGTAAAAACTATTTTTTTACCTTTACTAAGTTGTTTAATCTCATCTATATTTTTAAATTTATAAAATTCATTATCAAAATTTATAATCTCATCAAGCCCTACGCTAACAGCCCCTATCTTACCTACAACAATAGCAGCAGCTTTATTAGCTAAATCTATACTTTTACTAATATTAAAATCATTCGCTAAGAAAAATGATAATGATGAAATCACGCTATCTCCAGCACCGGTTACATCAAAAACTTCTTTAGCTAAAGCATAATGGCGATTTAATTTATTATCATAAACAGCAGCAATTCCATTGCTACCTAAAGTAATTAATGGTATTTTTAAATCCAATTCTTTTTGTAATTTTTCTAATGATTTTAATAATATACCATCATCATATTCATTAAAATTACCTAAAAATTCACAAGCTTCTTTGTAATTAGGTGTTATTAAATCTATACCTTTAAACTTATAAAAATCTTTCTTAGGGTCTGCTAGACTTAAAGTATTACTATCTTTTGCAAATTTAATTATTTTTTGTGCTAAATAAGGACTAACAACTCCTTTATCATAATCACTAAAAATAATTACATCATATTTATCATTGCGTATTTTATCAAATAATTCATCAGCTAATTTATCGCTAATTTGCTCTGTACTTTCTATATCTATTCTAACTATTTGCTGATTTGAGCCAAAAATACGAGTTTTTGTAGAAGTTTTTCTATCTTTTTGCTTAATTATATGGCAAGTTATATTTTGTTTTTGCAATTCACTTTCAATAAATTTAGCACTATCATCATCTCCAATAACACTTAAAATACTAACATTTGCACCTAATTTTGCAAGATTATTAGCCACATTTGCCATACCACCTAAGACTTTTTTCTCACTTTTAGGAGTGATTACTGGAACTGGTGCTTCTGGACTAATTCTAGTGCAATTTGCGAAAACATAAATATCGTGTATTAAATCTCCAATTACTAAAGCTTTAATATTTTTCATTCATAGTCCTTTTTTATATCTAATAAATTATTCACTTTTTTACAATATTCAAATTCTTTTAAATCTTCATTAAACAAATAACGATTATTGATATTTGCATTTATAGCCGCTTGCATATCACTTACTTTATCGCCTATAAAAATTGAATTAAATAAATCTAAATTAAATTCTTTAGCTGCTTGTAAAATAAGACCAGCTTTTGGTTTTCTACATTCACAATTATCACTAGGTATATGCAAACAAGAATAAATTTTACTTATATTAATTTTATGATTTTTAAACTCATTTAAAATAGCTTCGTTAAAAATATCCATTTGCTCTTTTGTAAAATACCCACGCCCTACTCCACTTTGATTTGTAATTATAAAAATCAAATAATCTTTATCTTGAAAGAATTTAACTATCTCAAAAATATTAGGCATAAATACTAATTTTTCTAATTCATAAACATAAGAAAAATCCTTATTAATTACTCCATCTCTATCTAAAAATAAAGCCTTTTTCATATTTTTTAATTCCATTTTTCTTTGTTCTAAAATAATTGCATCATTTAATGCTTCTTCTCTATCATTTAATTCTAAAAAGCCATTATTTTCGGTAAATTGTTTATTTTTAAAACCCCAAATAA